>JAXDCU010000154.1:0-9460 GCA_034677645.1 Verrucomicrobiia bacterium | reverse complement strand
TCCTTTTGGGCGCAGGCTTCGTTGCTCGCTCCTCACAGACCTCTGGCGGGTATGCTCGTCGCTCCCGCCTCGCCTGCGCCCAAAATCCCTAGCCGCGAACGTCACCGTATTTGCGTTCATGACCACTTAGCCGTGATTATTAGGTCACCCAACCGCGGACGGACGCAGCGCTGATCAGCCGCAACCGACCGGCGTTGCCGAAGGGAATGCTTGCGTTGCATGGGAACACCTCTCCCGCGTCGTGTGGGAGTGCTGGCAACAGAACTCCGAATGCGAGAATGGGGAATGTCAGGATGACTCGTGGGGTGGCGGCACAGGCGGTGCTGAGGCTTGCTGAGCCAGTTTTCTGAGCATGGCCTCGACTGCTTTCGGATCGCGGACTCTCAAGAAACCCGATTCTTCCGACCGTCGATTGCCATCAGAGTCACGCCATGCGCGCCGCGAGATGATAACGTCGCCCGTGCCATCCTTCTTTTCTCTGCGATAGATGTCCTCCAAGTGATCGGGCAGGTACGATCTGACGGTTGTGGTTCGGCCACCAAGAAAGGTGATGGCTCTGCGGTCCGTGATCACGTACACGGTGCGGACACCTTTCCGGTAGGCCCAAACCGGGCTAGACAGCATCGCGAATCCAATGAGTATGAACGGGACCCCAAAAAGCGGGAACAATCGGAAGAGACCAGCATCCTCGGCCTGACTTGTGCCCCACGCGGCGCCCGCGGTCCAGAAGATCGCAAAAGCGGTCCATGGGATTCCGAAAAGAAATGCTCCCGTCGCCGCGGGCGTGAAGAACCGAGGAACAGGCATCGCGGTCCATTGGATGCGTTCCCCCGGTTCAAGTTCACGTTCGACCTTGTCCTGGAGGTGGCGCGGCACTTGGTGCTCGTTCAACATAGTCTGATGGGAGGGCGACCAAACGAGAAGACTGTTCTGTATTACTGGTGCATGGTCAAGCTCGCTTGCGCTCCCATCGGCAAAACAGACCTTGCCGCGCCGCGCAGCCAGAATAAGAATCACCGCCGATGAATGAAATAGAGAGGTGGTGTTCCAGGAGGAGAATCAAGGCCGGTGAGTCCGCGGGCTATTCCGCCTCTTGCGCGAAAGAGAGTCAGCCACTGACTACGTCGTCAGGCCGGACCGCGTTATCCACGCAACTGAGTCGCAGGGGCTTTCTTGTCCGCGTTGGTGTAGGAGCAGCGCTGGCGTCGCCGGTGGCGCATTTGCCGCTCCTGGCCCAGAACCTCAAGGACGGCGTGGCGCCCGTTCCGGAGCCTCATTTTCCAAATAGGCTTTTTCTTTTCATCTGGCGCAACTGGGAGCTGGCGAACGGCGATCGACTGGCCAAAGTGCTGGGGACCAGCGAAAAGGCGGTGCTCAAGCTCGGCGCGATGCTGGGGCTGCCTGAGAAAACGCGGCTCACCGCGGACCAACTGCGCAGGACTTACATCACGGTGATCCGCCAAAACTGGCATGTGCTGTCACACGAGCAGTTGATTGAGTTGCTGGGCTGGGACCGGGCGCGGTACGAATTCACGCTGAAGGAAGACGATTTTCTCTGGAGTAAACTTGGCCTGGGCATAAAGCCAAAGTGCGAGCGGCTTGTCTACCGCGAGCCCACCCCCCAAGAGGCAAAACGCGCCTCCGAAATCGCGCGCATCGTTCGCGACTTCTTCGGTCTTGAGTTTGTGAAGCGGGGCGAGCCTCCGTTTCACTTCATTTCCGAATTGGCAAACACGCACCCACTGGTCTGCGGCGCTCCAAGGACCAGGCCGTCGGCGAGTGAGGTTGCGTTGGGCGGATGCACCGTTGTCGAGCCTGAGTCGCCACAGGCCCAGGCGCTCGCGCGAAACTGGCTTCGTTACATGGAGACCGCGTTTGGCACGAAACTGAAGTCGACCAGACGAAGGAGCGGGATTGCGCGTCGGACCATCAGCTTCGAGATCGGGTCAGACGCAGTCGAGGGTGAGGAGAGTTTCGAGATTAATTGTGGAGATAAAGGGGTGCGCGTGGTTGCATCGGACCTAGCCGGGCTTCGGCAGGCCATTTACCATTTGCAGGATTTGTGCGAGGAACACGGCGGTCCTCTTCTTCCGCGAGGAACGTGGCGGCGCGCGCGGCGGTTGAACCCTCGTTACATTTATCCTTACTTCGCTCTCTACGGCGATCCGTTGTTGGACCGAAGCATTGATCCGTTCCCGGAAGGTTACCTGGAGAGACTGGGCAGGCGCGGTGTCGACGGGGTCTGGATACAAGCAGTGCTGCGGAATTTGGCGCCTTCGCGAATGTTCTCCGAGTTTGGCGAGCAATGGGAGGTCAGGCTCGAGAATCTCCGCAGGTTTGTGCAACGCGCAAGCGCATACGGGATGACGATATATCTTTACATCAACGAGCCACGGTTGATGCCCCGCGAGTTTTTCGAAAAACACCCCGAAGTGCGCGGGACGAGCTACGCTGGGACTCCCGACACAGCCCAGGATTTCGCGATTTGCACCAGTGTGCCCGAAGTCAGAACGTGGTTGAGCGAAAGCCTCACGCATGTATTCACTGAGGTGCCTGGGCTCGGTGGGATATTCTGCATCACGGCTTCGGAGAACCTGACGAACTGTTTCGCCCACGGGCAGGCGCATTTTTGTCCCCGATGTTCGAAGCGCCAAGGTTGGGAAGTGGTGACCGAACTTCTCGAAACGTTCAGCCAAGGAGTTCACAAAGCCAATCCAAACGCCGAGGTGATCGCGTGGGACTGGGGCTGGGGTTGGGTCAAGAACGGCGCCGACCCCGCTCAGACAATAGCGCACCTGCCGAAGGGCGTGCGGTTGCTCAGCGTGAGCGAATGGGGAAAGCCTTACACGCGCGGCGGAGTCTCGCTGTCGGTGGCGGAATACTCCATTTCCGTGGTTGGTCCTGGTGACAGAGCGTTGGAACACTGGAGAATTGGGCGGGAACACGACGTCCCGATCCTGGCCAAAGTGGCATTCAACAACACTTGGGAGATTTCGGCGGTTCCCTACATCCCAGTGCCGCACTTGATCCAACAGCACATGGAGAATCTGCTGGCCGAACAGGTGAGTGGGCTGATGCTGTCGTGGACCCTGGGAGGGTACCCTTCGCCCAACCTCGAAGTCGCCAAGGAGTATTACTACTCTCCTCAGCCCGCTGGCAATGACGTCTTGGAGCGCGTGGCCAGACGCAGGTATGGCGCCGCCGCGGCGCCGCGCATTTTCAAGGCTTGGGAGTGCTTCAGCGCCGCCTTTCAGGAGTTTCCCTATGGCGTGGTCCCGCCCTACAGCATCCCCACTCAGCACGGTCCGTCAAATCCGCTGCGCCTCAAATCCACCGGCTACCGGGCCGCGATGATTCTTTTTCCCTACGACGACTTCAAGAGCTGGCTGGGGCCATACTCACCGGAGATTGCGCGGCGGCAATTCGAGAAGGTCACGCAACAATGGGAACGAGGCTTGGAGCATTTCCGCCAAGCGCTGCCAAGCGTGCCGAAGGAACGAGCAGCGCAGGCGCGAAAAGACCTAGGTATCGCGGAGACTTGCTGGATTCACTTCCGCTCCGTGGCGAACCAAATCCGGTTCTACACCCTGCGCGAGCAGGCAGGAACGGGTTCGTCAACCCGCGCGGACCAGATCAGTGAGATGAAACAAATCGCAAAGAACGAAATGGACCTGGCACGGAGGCTCTATTCGATTGCCAGACAAGACTCAACGATCGGCTACGAAGCCTCCAACCATTACTACTACCGTCCGCTCGACCTGGCCGAAAAAGTACTCAACTGCGACTGGGTAATCCGGTCGCTTGAAGGCGAGCGGCGGAATTGAGCTTGTACTCCCCGGTTGGTTTGGGGGTGCGAGGCCTGTGTTTGTTGTCCAGCCTACGGCCGTAACAATGCAGATGGACAAGCCACTGATTACAGTGATTACACGGAAAACACGGAAACTCAGGCATTTGGACTCCACGCCGCAAATCAAGAGAGCGCTCATCGAACGGTGAGTCTCAAACCTCTTGGTCAGATACAAGCAAGTGGCTGCTCATCCGTGTGTTCCGAGTATTCCGTGGTTGTGCTACTGCATGGATATGGCTAAAGGCTACAAGCTGTCAAATGACGATTGTTGTTAGGATTCGTCCCGATGTTGATCTTCCGGGTGTAGTAAGCTATAAAGTTCTCTCGCGGCGTGATTGTTCCCACGCCGTGTTATCGCAATACATGTTGCTACATGTTTACTGGCATTGTTGAAGAAACCGGTGTCGTCGAATCAATTCAACGCGGCGTTCGCTCGATCGTTCTGACCGTGCGGCCGCGCCTTTGCGCCCAGGGCCTGAAGGTGGGTGACAGCCTGGCTGTGAACGGATGTTGTCTCACGGTGGTTAGCGTGGCCCGTCGCGGAAAAGCGAAGCTGGCTCAGTTCGACCTTCTCATCGAGACCTGGCGCCGTACCAACTTCGCGGAGCTCAGCCCTGGCTCGCTGGTCAATCTGGAACGCTCGTTGCGCGCCGACGGGCGGCTCGGGGGGCACTTTGTCACAGGGCACATAGACGGAGTGGGGCGTGTGGTCCGCTGGGAGCGGTCCGGCCAGGACTGGGTTCTGGACATCAAGGCGCCTGGGGAGGTAATGCGCTACGTGATCTCCAAAGGCTCGATCGCGGTTGACGGGATCAGCCTGACGGTGGCGGAACTGCTCAAGAGCGGTTTGAGGATTTGGATCATCCCGCACACACTCGAAGTCACAAACTTGCGAGACCGCAAGCCGGGTCAGTTGGTAAACCTGGAAGCCGACTTGGTCGGCAAGTACGTGTCACACCTGATCCAGCAGATGAAGCTGCGTCCGAGATGAAGCGGACGATGACAATTCCAGGCGGGTTCTTGCTGGCCATCGAAGGCATCGACGGCGTCGGGAAGAGCCTGCAGGCTGAGGCTGTCGCGAAGGCGCTGGAAGCTCGCGGACTGGAATGCGTGGTTACGCGTGAGCCTACCGACGGTCCGTGGGGACGCAAGCTACGTGAATCGGCCGTTCATGGCCGCCTTTCTGCGGCCGAGGAACTAGAGGCCTTTGTTGAAGACCGCAAAGAGCATGTGCGCGAAGTCATCCGCCCGGCATTGGAGGCGGGGCGAGTACTTATCACGGACCGCTACTACTTTTCGACTGTTGCGTACCAGGGCGCGCGGGGATTCGATCCCGCTGAACTACTACGTCAGAACGAAGCCTTCGCCATCGAGCCGCACCTGCTTGTGGTTATTGACCTTGACCCAGAGACTTCGCTGGCGCGTGTCGGACGCCGCGATGGCGGAACTAACGAGTTCGAGACGCTCGCCGAGCTATCGCGGGTGCGGCAGATTTTCCTTGAATTGCGGAAGCCCTACATCGTGAGACTCGATGGCCGATTGTCGCCAATCGAACTCCGCGACCGGATTCTGGTCGCGTTCAGCCGCGCAGCAATCGAACGGAAGGATTGGGGTCACATCTAAACATTTGACAATCGGAAGCGGACTATTCCTTTGTCAAGGCCTTGGCCACTGCTGCTTCGAGCGCTTCCCCGCGGAGGTTCTTGGCGATGATCTTGCCCTCACCGTCGAGGAGATACGTGGCCGGGATGCTGTTGACCCCGTACTTGCCGGCCAGTTTGTTCTCCCACCCCTTGCCGTCGAAGAACTGCTGCCAGGGCATCTTGTTCGTTTCGATGAACTTCTCGAGTTTGGCCTTGTCGGTATCAAGGCTGATTCCGACAATCTCGAAGCCTGCAACGTGGTGCTTCTCGTAGGCCGCCAGCACATTGGGCAACTCCTTCACGCACGGTCCACACCACGTGGCCCAGAAATCCACCAAGACTACCTTGCCCCTGTAAGCGCCTAGGTTGAGAGGGTTGCCCTGAAGGTCCTTTTCATCGAAATCAGGGAACTTGGTTCCCTCGACCAGACTTCGCCGGACCTTCTCAGCCTCTTCCTGTTTCTTTAGCCGCGCGACCACTTTGCTGTCCGGGAAGTCCTTTTTTAGCTGTTCGAGGAGCCCTTTGCCTTTCTCTTCGTTTTTCAGGACTTGAGAATACAACTGGGCTTTCATCATGAGGATTTGTGCCACGTCGTCGGTCTTCTCGTCCTTGTGCTTGGCGATCAGGGCGTCGAACTCCTTCAACTCACCAGCGAGGCCGGCTTCGGTGCGTTCCCCTGCCTTGAGCTTGGACTGCACTCTTGTAACCAATTCCCTCAGTTCCTTGGCAGCTTCGGTTATTTCAGCGGCTGCAGTGGTGAAACCGCCGCTGAGCAGCAGGGCGGCAGACAGAAGGGCGGAGAACAAATTGGTTTTCATGGTGGTGGGGTGTCGCTGGCGGTTTCGCGGCATATGAGCAGTTCGCGCCAATGAAGGCAAGCCGAATCGGGCGAGTTGGCAATGCGCGATGCCTCAGACCGGGTGGGATTAGGCGATTTGGAGGTAGGAACGCGGTGAAAAACGTTGCAGGGCAGCCTGCGAACCGGATTGATCTTCGGATTCTAGCTGGCTCGGCATGCGCATGGTCTGACGGAGGTTTACCGGCAAACGCGGCAAGCAAAAAAAAGCAAAAAAACTCTTGACGGACAGTTGGATGGGTGATAAAACCCACGCGTGTTTGATTACATGCATCCGCTTGTGGTGTGGTTTTCCGAGCGCGAGGCGCGTTCGGGCGGAAGGCAGTAAGCGAAAAGGAAATGAACATGAAAGCTAGTCATCTATTGACAATCGGGGCTGCCGCGACACTTGCTGTGACCGCGAATGCCGCAATCCTGGTGCTCGACGATTTCAGCGTCGAGCCGCTGACCATCACCCGTAACTCGGTTGGCACTGACGACGACTATCGCACTTCGGCCCAAGGTTTCGTCTCTCACATGTATGTGGAGATGGTGTCTTCGGTTGCCGGCGATCCTGTCACTACCGGCAGTGCCGCTATTGGTGATTTGTTGAACTTCTACAACTCCAAATCGTCCGATGGCAAGCTCAAGCTCGTTTACGGGGACTACAATGACGCCCTTAACCCGGCGCTGAACCTGGACCGCTCGTATTACGGGCTGGCTGGCGGCATCGGTGTCTACCTGGAAGGCTGGGATTCCGATGTCCAAGTGCCGCTGACCGTCACCATTTACTCAGGTATTGACTCTGGTAGTTTCGCCAACTTCTATCAGTACGATACCATTCTGCCTATAGGCACGCTTGCTGAATTGATCATCGATGGCGACGCGTTTACCGGATCGGGTGGCACGTTTGACCTTACCGACGTTGACTCGGTTGTGTACGAGTTCACGGTAGCCAACGCCGGTGACTTCTTCGTGGACGCTCTCGGGATTCCTGAACCCCACGAATACGCGGTGGTTGCGGGTCTCGGCCTGCTTGGTTTCGCTGCCTTTAGGCGGCTGCAACGGAAAAGCTAACAGGCAGAGGGCGTAAATCGCTTACAATAGCCTTTCGTGAGGCGGCTGCGCGAGAAACGCGCGGCCGCCTCCTTTTTTTCTCACTGGTTGATTCTACTGGGCGCGGGGGACAGTCCAGCCTCAAACGATTGTCTTGCAGCGCCAGCACCGCTAGTTATCCACGGCATCCGTCGAATCTGTCCTATTACAGCGATGCGGTTGGTCTCTGAGTGAGTGGCCAGGCACCGCAAGCGAGGCTGAGGCTAGCGTCTGATTCGCACCGGCCGGTTTCCAGTAGGCCCCTCACCTTCTCGGCGATCACAGCCTCGCACTTGGCGATGTCTTCCTCCCTCTGTCGCCGAGCTTCGCCGGCAATGGCCTGGAGGTCGTCGATGTTATACAAGTACACATTGTCCATGAGGTTCACCTCGGGATCGATGTCTCGAGGTACTGCGATGTCGATCAGAAGTAGTGGGCGTTGATTGCGTCGCCGCATCAGCGGTTCAAGAGCGGCTCGGCCCAGGATGTAGTCGGGTGCGGCCGTGCTGCTGATCACGATGTCAACTCGGTCAAAGGCCGCGAGCCAGTCTCCGAATGGGATTGAGTGTCCTCCAAGTTCAGTCGCGAGAGCCTCCGCTCGGTCGAAGGAGCGGTTGGTGACGAGCAGGTCACGCGCTCCCCTGGTGAGCAACGCGCGCGCTGTCTTCTCGCCGGTGTCGCCAGCTCCAATCACCAGGACGGTCCGGTCGCTGAGTGAACTGAAGATTCTCTCGGCCAATTCAACGGCGATGGAACCGACTGAGACACTACCGCGCTGGATGTTGGTTTGGGTGCGGAGGAGTTTAGCTGCATTGAAGGCGCGCTGAAAGGCCTTGTTCAGTCGGCGTCCAGTGCAACCGGTCTGGCGTGCCGTTTCGTATGCCTTCTTGACTTGGCCGAGAATCTCGGTCTCACCGAGGACCATGGAATCCAACCCCGCGGCCACGCGGAACAAGTGCTGAAGGCTTTCTGGTTCGGTCAAAGTGTAGCACTCCCTGGACAGATTCCTGTCGATACGCCCTTCGCGAGACAGGAATCGCAGCAACCGGTCGCCCGCCTCGGTCACTGGCATGCCTGTTGCCGCGCAGATTTCGACCCTGTTGCAGGTGGAAAGGATCACGGCCTCATCGACAGCGCCACTGCTCATTAACCGTCGCAGTGCATCCGGCAGCGCTGTTGTGGCAAAAGCCAGCCGCTCCCTGATTTCGACAGGAGCAGTACGATGGCTGAGGCCTACGACTATAATGGGCATTGCTTCACCTTGGATTGTGAATGTCCGACAGCAGATTAAAGCCCCACCAAGTCAACATGACAAAGCTGTAGCTGCCAATCGCAGCCCAGGCGAATCTGCGTCCGCGCTGGGCGTAACGCCATCGGAGGATAACGAGGACACTGTACACTAGCCAAACGAAGAAGGACCAGAGAACCTTGGAATCGATCTGAAGATAGACGCCTTTTTCAAGCTTGAGCCAGCCGATACCGACCATAAGGCCGCACGACAAGAGCACCAGACCGGCCACGAGCAATTTGGATGTCACCGACTCCAGCCGTTCAATGGGCGGCAGCAGCGCCGTGAGGGCCTGCGGCTTGCGCGACTTGAGATCGCGCTCCTGCATCAAGTACACCGCGGCGACCAGGGCCCCAAGTCCGAAAGCGCCATAGGACAGCAGGGTCAGTGACATGTGCAGACTAACCAGGCCTGTGTGGAATGGTTCCCCGGCGCTGTGTGTGTCAAGCCTCGGCATGAGAGCGAAAACTCCCAGGCCAAACAATACTGGCGCGGCGAAAACGCCCAGGAAAGTGAGTCGCCGCCCCAAACCCAGAACCAGATACGATGCGCCAAGGGCCCACCCCGTGAATGCCGTTGCCTCGTAGAGGTTGGTGACCGGACATCGTGAGAACGAGAACCCACGCAACGCCATCGCCACTGTATGGACAAGAATGCCGCCAGCAATGAGCGGATAGAGTAGGGGCGCGTCCTTGTGGAAGCCGCGACGCAATAGGAGCAATGAGTACATGAAACTCACGCCGTAGATTGCC
>JAXDCU010000153.1:0-3176 GCA_034677645.1 Verrucomicrobiia bacterium | reverse complement strand
CTTTGGGGCCATGAACCTTGCGGTAGGGCGACGCTCCCGCGGAGCCGGGCCGCGATATACCGCACAGGCTGTGAGCGGCTCGGCTGGAGCCTCGCCCTACCGGGGAATGCATCTGGTTCATGGGGAGTCGAGTTAGGTGTGGCGCGGCTCAGTGGTCAGTACTGCTTGCGCAGGTGCGAAGGCAGCATGTTAAGCTCCGATCGGTACTTGGCCACGGTACGCCTGGCGATCATGATTCCCTTCTCTCTCAAGAGCCTCACTATGTCTTCATCCGACAACGGCCGTGTGTTGTCTTCAGAGGCAACCATCTCGCCGATCAGCTGTTTGACGCTCGCATTCGAAACACCAGTACCGCTGGCAGTGGGAAGACCCGATGTGAAGAAGCTCTTCATCTCGAAGACGCCCTGAGGGGTTTCGACGTACTTGCCTGACACCGCTCGGCTCACCGTGGTTTCGTGGACACCGACCGCGTCGGCGACTTGGGCCATCGTCATTGGTTTGAGAGCCGACATGCCATGATCCATGAACTCTCGCTGGCGGCTGACAATCTCGCGCGCGATGTTGAGAATCGTCTGCTGACGTTGATGCAGGCTCTTGATGAGAAACTTGCCGGCGCGGATTTTGTCGCGGATGTAGTCTCGCACCTCCTGAGTGCTGTTAGGCTGCGCCATCAGGTCCTTGTATGTGTTGCTGATGCGCAGGTGGGGAATGGCCTCTTCATTCGCGGTGACGACGTAATCGGCGCCGTTTTTCCGGACAAAAACCTCAGGGACAACATAGACATTGCCATCAGGCAGGAACTCTCGACCCGGTCTGGGTTCGAGTTGGCCGATGCGGTGTGAGGCTTCCTGGATTTCCTCGATACGTCGGCCCAGAGCTCTGGCGATGTCCGGGAACCGCCTCTTGCCGAGGGCTTCCATCTGCTCGTTCACTATCTGGTACTCAAGCGACTCCTTGCGCCCCGCCCGTTCGAGTTGCAGCAGCAGACACTCGCGCAAATCGCGAGCTCCGACACCGGGAGGGTTGAAGCTCTGCACGACACGCAGGACGTCGACGATCTGGTCGGCGGGCGTGTTGGTCGAGAAGGCCAGTTCGTCCACGGATGACCGCAAGTAGCCGTTGTCGTCGATGTTGCCGACAATTGTCTCCGCGACGGCGCGGCGTTCCTCGTCGAGCTCGGACAAGCGCACCTGTTCGAGCAGGTGCTCCTGCAGCGACGTGGCGGCCACAAGCGAATCGAACATGTATTGGCGTCGTTCCTCCTCCTCCTCTCGGGCGCGCAGTGGGATGTTCGTCTGAGTGAAGTAATCGCGCCATTCCTGGTCCATCTGGGAAAGCCGTTCGAACTCAGCCTGGAAATCATCAGCCACCCTAGTCTCCCTATCGGTGGCGGGATCGAACGTGACATCGGCGGGCGGCTCCGCCGGGTCTGCGCCTTGGGCGTCGATTTCCTGTTGAGTCTTCCCCTCAGCGGCGCGATCTGATGGCGAGCTCTCCTCAAGGACGGGATTCTGTTGGAGTTCCTGCTCGACCAGAGTGCTCAGCTCAAGCATGGGGGCCTGCAGCAACGCGAGCGATTGCTGGAGCTGGGGCGCCAGCACTTGCTGCAGCGTCATCTTCTGTGACAGATGTAAGCCTTGAGCCATTGGCAAGATGATAGCCCCGTCGCGCGATTCCTCAAGGGCGAAAGTGGAGAATAGCGCGTCTGGTCCCTCCAACTCTTGGAGTTTTCTCACTCGCGCCAGCTTTCGTGTTCCCATTCAACAGTCATTCGACACGCCGCTGGACAGTCGGCGGCGCCGCGGCTAGCTTCAGTCCATGGCAGTGAGGTTCACCATTCTCGGCAGCGGATCCGGTGGCAACTGCGCATATCTCGAGACGGACCAAACGCGCATCCTGATCGACGCTGGTTTCAGCGCGCGGCAGATAAGGGAGCGTCTCGCCGGCATAGGAAGGTCACCGGAGACCCTCGACGGTGTTTTGCTTACGCATGAGCACTCGGACCACACTCAGGGTCTCACCGTGCTGTGTCGCAAGCTGCCCGTGCCAGTCTATTGCAACCGCCTGACCAAGGACGCCGTCGAATACCAGCTTGGAAGGCATATGGAATGTCGGCTGTTTATCACAGGTTCCGCATTCACTGTTGGCGATATTACAGTCGAGACTTTTTCCGTCCCCCACGACGCGCAGGACCCAGTCGGTTTCCTGCTCAACACGCCCGCGGGGCGGATTGGATGCCTTACCGACCTGGGACACGCGACACGGCTGGTTGTTGAACGCGTTCGGCCCGCCAATGTGCTCGTCCTTGAAACCAATCACGACCTCCACCTCCTGCGGGAAGACACTCGCCGTCCTTGGAGCGTGAAACAGCGCATTCTCAGCCGGCACGGCCATCTCTCGAACGACGCGGCCAGTGCCGTCGCCGAGCAGTTGGCATCGCTCGAACTGCGTCAGGTTTATCTCGGGCATTTGAGCCGCGACTGCAATCGGCCCGAGCTCGCTCTCCAAGCGGTCAGCGGGACTCTGCGACGAATGGGTGCGACACACATCCGCGTCGAGGCCACCAGCCAGGACACGCCGAGCCCGACCCTCGCTTTGTAATCAACTCTCCATGGCGCGTTCGGCACTGAGGTGCTCCAACGATCCGAAGCTAGCGACCCGTGTGCGCCCTTGGGGAACCGATGGTTCAACCTTTCGGTAGAGACTTTCTGTTCCCGTAGACACGCACGATGACAACCAGATTGATCATCACATTCACGAATCGCCATACCAAAAGGATGGGAACTGGTATGCGCGGGTCGGGCGAACCATGTGGTTTCAGCCGGGACAGCAAGGCGCGGAACTCCACTACTTTTCCGTGGAACTAAGTGGTCTGTTACACAATTACGGCCACGTATGTCACGAGTGCCGGGGCGAGCGTTACTTGTACTCGAAGGTGATCTTGTGCGCATCGAGCAGGCTCGAGTCGGTAAACCGCAGTTGGGACACAGCTTTGTTGTAGTCCGCCTTTGCGTGGACTTGAGTAGTTTGGGCTGTGATGAGGTCGCGTTGGAGCTGCATTAGAAAGGACCATGCTTATCCGGTTGTCACACCTGCTCAATAGGCATAGTTTGACGGCGTGGCTGACGATTCAGAAAGAGCAGTTCGGAAGAAGGCTCAGGTGTGACAACCGGATA
>JAXDCU010000152.1:0-3580 GCA_034677645.1 Verrucomicrobiia bacterium | reverse complement strand
TGCGATCGCCCACGCCGCTGAAAGCCTCCGAGATGCCGTCGCCGGACCCAGCGAGGCCGAATGTGCCAACCAGGTCGAGCTGGGGGTACAATTGGTTGCGGTCGTACTTGAGAGTAACGTAGTTCTTCTCAAGTTCAACACGGCCTTTGATTAGCTCCGGTCGCATCGTCACGCCTTTTGCCCAACTGTCCTGTCGATTGAACACGTACGGGATGGATGAGAGTTGCTCGGTCGGTTCGAGTTGATAGTCCTTCCACTCATCGAAATTGTCGGTCAGCAAACCCTTGAGAGCGTTTTGAGCTGTGCGGACGTTGTTTTGCGCGTTCAGCAGCGCGGCGTGGCCTGAGGCGACTTCGGATTCGGCCTGCTTCTCGTCGAGCGGGGCGAGAACGCCGACTTCGATTCGCTTGCGATTCTCGCGGAGGAGTTCCTCGCTCAGTTCGAGGTCTTTCTCCTGTACTTTGACGGCTTCGCGACTGGCGATCAGAGACAGATAAGCTTGTCTGACGGCACTGACGGTGGCGATAACGACACGACGGTAATCCTGGTCAGAGCCCTGGATGTCTTTGCGGCGCAGAATGATGTTCAAGCGGGCGTTGTCTATCCAGAAGTCCTTCATTAAGGGCTGGGTAATTGTGAAACCGACGTAGGCATCAGCGGTGCGAAACCAGTCCCGCACGGAGCGGACGCCGGGCTGAAGAATTCTGGCGGTTGTTAATCCCCAGGCTGGATCGAGGAACTCGAAGTTGTTGGTGATATAGTATGAACTGGCCCAATCCTCTTCGGCTCCGGGCCTCGTGCCATAAGTGTCATTGACGCTCGTCACAAGTCTGTAGTCCTGACCGAGTGGGCCCTGGCCGGCTATGCCGAAACCGACCGAGTTCTTGCGCGTTTCGTTTGATTGGTAAGAGCGGCCCTGGGCGTCCACGCCTGACGGCGACGAGCTCGAGTTGTGAGTAAATGATCCGCTGAGTGTAGGATCATAGACGGCGTATGAGCCATCGAGGCTCAAGCGCGCCAGTCTGGGAACGACTCGCTGGATGCGTATATCGAGGTTGCGTTCGAGGGCGAGCTGAATGCACTCGTCCATGCTTATCGGCCGGGGTGAGGGCGCCGCATCTGATGACGCGCAACAGGCAAGGCCGATCAACAGGCCCAGTGCAAGATGGAGTATCCGTTGCATTTTGTGGTGAGCTTGAGGGATTGTGTTGTCTTCGTCAAACCATCCTCTGGACAACCAAGCATGGCCAGTGCCGCCACATTCCTGATAGCCTAGCGCCAGGCTGACCAGACGGTAACGGCACTGCCACCTCTGAATAAGCGAGGATTCGACCGCCGAACGTATTCGGACCACGAATCTCATCTCGCAAGTTCCATCAAAAGCGCCAGCGATATACACCGGGCGGACTCCACGCCGTTTCTTGAGGTTTGCGGCCTAGTTCGCCCAGGATGAACTGACGTCGTCCGGCAACTTGGGCGTGGAACGAGCGAATGTGGTTCTTAAACTCCCGCCGAGCCAGCGCGGGGTCCGTCCTGAAGAGTTCCGCGCGCAGCTCGATATCGGGTTCCAGCCGCTCTTCCATGGCGCTGATGATCGGTCCCATGACATCGGGCGTAAAGAGGGTATCGCACAAGTTCTCGAGGCGAAGGAGGAAACGGCGCCGGAACTCCGCGTTAGCCAACAAAGGTCCCGAGAAATGTCCCGGAGGCCGCCACCAGCTCTGATTTCTCCAAAACCAACGGCCGAATATGGAACCGCCTGGAGGGCGATCGCCGTTCATGCCCATCGTCAGAGGCATATCGTACCAATCGAACATCCGCGAAGCTCCGTCGTGGTCGCCCCACGTCTTGTCTTCGTCCCACGGGATCATCTCCCACTTGCCACCTTGGCGCGGGTCGTGATAGGCGAAGTAGTTGTTGAAGAATCCGTCCCAGTTTTGAATACACATGTTGACGGCGTAGTAGTTTATCATCGCATCGACATCGAATTGTTGCTGGATGACGTCCCACTGCGCGGTGCCGGAGGCGCGGTCGAGGCTCTGGGCCAGATCGATTAGGTCTTGATGCCCCGTGTGAGCATGCGTCTTCTTCTCGTGCTGGCCCACGAGGCCGCGCTCGTACCATATTAGCTTGTAGAGATTGCCGTTTGCGTTGCGTCCACTTCGGCGGAGGAATTGTTGATTGGGCTGCTCGACCAGCAGGTGATAACCAGCAAGCCGATCATCGACCCACAGCCGCACATGTTCGCTTGCTGGGGTGAGAACGCCGGCGCGCTGGTACAACTCATAAGCAAGGTATTCTGACAGTACGCGACGTGGCGATGATTCGAAAAGGACGTTGATCCCAGTCATCCCGAACAAAGGCTGGTCCTTATGAAAATGAGCCTTGAGACCGCCGCGCCGCGGTCGGACTTGCACGTGGTCGAACAGCCAGGTCTCCCGTGAGTTTGGTGGCATGTAAGTAATGGCGCACCCCCAGGCCGGTTCGATTCCCGATTGCGACGCACCTCCGATCTGCATGACGGCTCGTTGGCGCCGGGAACCAACCAGCCGCTTCACCGATCCCATCGTTAGCACTTTCATGAACGAAATCCGTGCCGTGTTGGTGTTGATGAAAGTGCCGCATGAAAAGGTCGGACGCGGCTCGGTTGGAGCTGGGCATAACCTCTCAGCCCCTGACTTATCCCGAGCGCATACGGTGAAGCGCACCAAACGGCCGGCGGGTTGCGGCGGTATTACCGCGCCGTACACGTCCTGTTCGTCGGGACCACTCCGGGCGCGCATGACCAGATCGGACCAGGTTGTGTTCCCCTGGTCCCACCATGCGCACCACTTGAGCCTCACCGACTCGATGCCGTCGTTCGACACGACACGCGCGCTGACTTCGATGGGTTGATCCGGAGCCACTTTCTTACATTGCACGTTATCAATCCGTGGCAACGGCCCGGCTGAAAAGCACTTGTTAGACATACCAGGCGTTCCGGCCAGCGCGCCGGGACCGCTGCATGCGGCCCAGTTCATCGGGTCATCCGCGCGAGCAGTCGGACAAATGCGCTCCAGACTTCCACCATACCCATCGGCGCCCATAGGCCAGGGTGAGCGGTCGGAATAGTCGACTCTTTCCACGACACAACCCTGTGGGTCAACCAGGTTGATGGCTCCAGTCGTGTGATTCAGACGCCCCATGAACGAGCCAGCAATCGGTACATCACGCCCGAATTGCCCGCGAAAAACTGCTATGTCCGAACACACGACCATGAAGCTTCCCGGCGGCAGCGTGGCGCTCCATGGAAAGCGAAACTCGCACTCGCCCGTCAAAGACCAGCCGGACAGATCGACCTTGTTGGCCGTGGGATTGTGGAGCTCGATGAACTGGAGATCGTCTCGATCTTCAGGCGCGTGATACATGATCTCGTTGATTACCGGCCCTGGTGTGGGCAGACGCAGGGAATCCCCCGTCTGAGCCATCAGCGATGCCGCAACACAGGCCAGGACGACCATTGCCAGGACGCGGAATGGGCCACCGCGCGGTCCTAACACGGCAACTCTGAAGGGTCGGGAGCCGGACAACGCCGCGGACC
>JAXDCU010000151.1:0-7700 GCA_034677645.1 Verrucomicrobiia bacterium | reverse complement strand
ATGGAGCGGGCTTCACATGGCTTGGCGGTCCTACGCCACCGGCGCCGGCGAAGCCACCACCACCAACCGCATCTACTACACCCGCTCACAGGACAACGGCGCCACTTTCGGGCCATGGGTCTTGTTGGAGGAACGGACGGAGAGCGGTTACAGCCTCCAGGGCCAGCAGTGGATGGCGGTGGATAGCTGGGACGTTCACCTCATCGCACTCGCCGATGGTTACGCGGACCAGGACGGCCATCATGGTCAGCGGCTGCAGCACCACCGATCCACGGACGGCGGGGAGACATTCCTGCCGCCCGTGCTGCTAGGCTCGACCGCGCCGGGCGAGTACTTTGGCACCCCGCTGATCGCCGCCAGCTACGGGCGCGTCGGCGTGGCCGTGCCTTTCGCAAGAGAAGGCGATTCACCGGTGATCAAGTTCCTGCGCTCGTCGGACCAGGGGGCGAACTTCGGCGGTACAACCATCAACGCGCTCAACCCCGTGTTGTCGCACCTGGTTCAGGACGGAACCCAGGTCTGCCTCATGTGGGAAGACGCGTATATGGGCGGCTTCTTCTCGGATGGGCGCACCCATGTTTCCTGCTCCACGGACGGGGGTGCTACCTTCGCGACTACAGCTTTGGAGCCGATTCCTGACGGCAGCGGCGGCAACCATCTGGATCGGCCGCGCGCTGCGATTTCGGGCGCGAATGTGTACGCGTTGTTCCTTTTCGAGAACACAGCAGCGACTTCAGTCAGGACTGAACTCCACCTGTGCCGTTCCACCGACTCGGGCGTAACGTTCGGGCCGGCGTTGAATCTGGCGCCGGGGCTCGATCCGGCGGTTGAAGTGCCAGCGGATGGCGCCTACGACATCGCTGTCAGTGGCGCCAACGTCAGCGTTGTCTTCGGGACAACGGGCGACCAACTCTACCTGGTCCGGTCCACCGACGGAGGTGCCACGTTCCAAGAGCCGAAATTGCTGGCCGATGCCCCATTCAACGCCTCCAGGGAAATGCCCCTGATACCGCGCCTGGCGCAACATTCGCATTCGCCGGATGGCCTCCACCTGCTTTGGAGTGGCGCCTGGTACATGCACTCGACCGACGGGGGGGCAAACTGGACTCCTCCAGTGAATCTCAGCCTCCAATACTCAGGTTGGTTGTACTCGCCCACACCTCAAGTGGCCGCCGATCCGATGGGCGCCTTCCATTTCAACGTCAGTGGGTTCTGGAACATGACCGACTACGACGATCACGACGTGCTTTATCGGAGCTTCAGCCATGCCGCCCCGCCCGCGTCGAATCTGCACTTCGGCGCTCATTTCGGGCAGGATCACGCGGATTCGAGCTACCTTCGCTATGACAACCTGCAAATCCCCGCCAGCCCGCTGCTGCAGTTCCCAGGAGCATTCTCGGTTGAATGTTGGGCCCTGGCGAGCGACAACACCAACTACAGCTCCGCTGACCTGGTCGCCAAAACGATCCCAAGCTCCCTCTCCTACGAGGGATTCCGCCTGCACATCGCCGACAACGGATCTGGTAATCGCACCTTTGTCGCCACCCTCTACTTCGACGGCATTGATGAGTACAAAGCCCAGAACTCGTCGTTTCAAATCAGTCCCAACGGCTGGTACCACGTCGCCAGCACTTACGATCCCGCCGTTGAACAGGATAACCTGAAACTATATGTGAACGGTGAGTTGCAGGGAACAGCCACCGTCACAGGCGCCCTGCCCGCTGGCCCAATGCCTTGGGGGATAGGCCGTTTTCTAGACGGCGCCATGGATGACTTGCGGTTTTGGGATCGGGCTCTGACGACCCAGGAAATCCGCGATCGCTTCAGTGGCCCCCTCGTTGGGGACGAAGCGGGCCTTGTAGCCTACTACACCTTCAACGGCACGTGGGCCGACTCGACAGGTAACTGCCTCCCCGCTGTCCCGATGTATCAGGAATCCTTCGGCGCGGGGGCGGACGTTGAGCCACTGCTGCAGATCGAGCTTGTTTCCAGCGACCAGCTCCGGCTGACCTGGGCCGCATTTGGGGCGAGCTATGCGGCGCAACAGGCATCTGATCTTGGCGCCCCAGATTGGCAGCCTGTCTCCGGCACGCCCGCGCTCGTGAACGGTCGCTGGACATTGGCCACCAACCTGACTGATGGTCCGCGGTTCTTCCGGCTTCAGAGGTGATCAATAGACATTAGCTCCATCGCGTGGTGCAAGCACCGCCGGAGTGCATTGGCCGGCAAAGGCGGAAACGTGTGCAAATAACGCCGGGCAGGCCTGAGGTGTCTTGCGTACGCGCGCCGCGGACGTACATTTCCCGCGGTGCGGGTGCATTATCACAGACTCTCGTTGTCCGGCATTGGAAAGTGCCATCGCGCTAGCATTCTGACGCTGTTACTGGCCTGTCGTGCTGGTTTGTGGTTAGCGTTGTGGACCTGCAGCTTGTTGGTCGACGACGTCCATGCTCGTCAGCGAGACAGCGGGGGTGGCTCGGTTGGAGTCGTAGGCTTCGATGTTGAACACGTTGATGCCGACTGGGTGTCAGTGTCGCCGAGCGTGCCCGGCCAGGTAATTGTCCTGTTTCGTCCGGAGGCAGGCGCGAGCCGACAGTCGGTGGCTCTGTCGTCAATGCTGCCCGCCGGGACCAAGATGCGTCGGTTGCCCGGCAAGCCGGTTGCGCTGCAAAGTGGGGTAGGCGTTGCGGGGAGGAGCTCTGTTTTCGAAAGAACAGTGCTCGTCGAGTTGCCAGCCGAAATCGAGGCGTCAGATACAGTTGCCAGGCTCGCGCGGCACCCTGATGTTGCCAGCGTCGAACCAAATTGGCTCCTGCATGTGCATGGAGCCAAAGTAGTGCCAAGGTTCCCGGACGACTTCGAATTCGGTCTGCTTTGGAATCTGCACAACACAGGCCAGAACCAAGGAATTCCCGGAGTCGATGTCAGCGCGCCGGAGGCCTGGGCTTTGACAACAGGCAGCCGCGACATCCGCGTAGCGGTAATCGACACCGGAATCGACTTCTTCCACCCCGACCTCGAAGAGAACCTCTGGACCAATCCCGGCGAGATTCCGGGTAATGGCCTGGACGACGATGCCAACGGGTACATCGACGACGTGCATGGGTTCGACTTTGTCTGGCGCGATAGTGATCCAATGGACGACATGATGCACGGAACCCATGTCGCTGGAATCATCGGCGCGGTCGGGAACAACACAATCGGTGTGACGGGCATAGCCTGGCGCGCATCGCTCATGGCACTCAAGGCTTTCGATGAAACTGGCAACGGCACACTCTGGGATACCATCGAAGCTCTCCAATACGCCATGGCTAACGGGGCCCACATCCTCAACGCAAGTTGGGGTCAGCGCGAGCAAAGCCGGGTTTTGGCTGATGCCATTGCGGAGGTCCGTGGGGCCGGTGTGGTTATTGTGGCCTCAGCCGGCAACAACCAATCGGATCGGGCAGCGTACCCAGCCAGCTTGCCCTCCGTGATCTCAGTCGCCGCGGTAAACAACTGCGATGAACGACCATTCTTCTCCAACTTCGGGCCGCACGTCGATGTGGCCGCGCCGGGGGCGATCGTTCTTTCGACGGTATTGAACGACCGCTACGACATGATGAGCGGCACTTCGATGGCCGCTCCGCATGTCAGTGGCGTCGCGGCGCTGGTTTTGTCGAGACACCCCGAATTCACGACGCTGGAGGTTGAGGACATTCTCCTGAATTCGGTGGACCCAGTTCGCGCAACAGAGTATGTGGGTATGGGACGCATCAACGCGAGGCGAGCCGTTCAAGTTAGCTTTCCGTTGCCCGAAGCGCGCCTGGAGTTGCCTAAAGTATTGGTTGGGCGCGTCGACCTAAAGGGCACGGCGTCCGGGTCGCGCTTCGCAAGCTACTCGATCGAGGCCGGTCGGGGCGCTTATCCAACAAACTGGGTCGTCCTCGGAGAGAGATTCGTGCCAGTGACAAACGGCACGCTTCTGGCGGGGTTCGCGACCGACGTTCTCCAGGAGGGTGATCACGTCATACGTTTGAATGTGAGGGATGTGTTAGGGCAGGTGGCAACCACGCGCGCGGGTGTGGCCGTCCGCAACGTCGAATTGGCATCCCCGACACACAACGACGTCCTGCGAGCGGGGGAAGTCGTATCCGTGCATGGGACGGTATTTGGTGAGGGGCGCGTTTACCGGCTTGAATATGGTGTTGGTTGGAAGCCCAACAACTGGATGACAAACGGTGTGCAACTTGTGAATGGAGGTCTGCATAACGTTGTGGACGGGTTGATTGCGTTGTGGGACACGCGCGCGGTTGCGACAAACGCCTTCTACACATTGAAGCTGACAGCACTCGCGGGCCAAGACACCGTGGGCGAATCCCAAGTCCAACTCATCTATCTCGACGGTTCGATGCGCCCGGGGTGGCCGCGGTACGTCGTTACCCAGGGCGATTACCCAACCAATGACCTTCGCGATGTTGTCGTGGCGGATTTGGACAACGACGGCAGAGAAGAGATTCTGAATGTCGAGGCGGGAACGCCCGATGAAGAGCCTGCCGCGCTTCGAGTTTATCGCGACGACGGTGCTTTGCGCTGGACACGCACACTTGCCGTCGGTGAACCATGCCATGACGTGCCGGTCGTCGGAGACGTGGACGGAGACGGATTTCAGGAGGTGTTCGTCGATGTTGGCCAAGGCGGTTACCTGCACGCCTTCCGCCACGATGGTTCTCCCCTGAACGGCAGGTGGCCGGTAGCCCTCGATGCGCAGAAGCTTGGCAAAACCCTTGCCGACGTCGACGGCGACGGCCGATTGGAGCTGATCGGTTACGCGCAAAGCACCGGTTACGCAGTCGGCAATCTCAATCGCCAACTTCTCGTCTTCGACCGCGAAGGCAATCTCCTGCGACGATGGACTCTCAAGGACGCGGAAGGAATCGACCTGCAGCGAATGTTTCCGGCAGTGGGTAACTTGGACGGCGATCCGGAACTTGAAATTGTTGCGGTGTACAGCAGCACCGAGCTGGCTGCATTCGATCTAAGCAAACCGGAGGAGCCGATCTGGCGCGCGCCCACTCACGGCCGCTTGATGGCTTCGCCTGTTGTAGGCGACCTGGACGGGAACGGCAGCTCTGAAGTTGTGGCTGGTGTCCATGACGCGATTGCGGAGGGCAAGAAAGGGACTTTGGGAGGAGTCTATGCGTGGGACCGCAAGGGCACACTGCTGCCGGGTTGGCCGGTCCTGATTGACCAATCCTTCCAGTTCGCGCCGGCTTTGGCCGACCTCAACGGAGACGGGAAGATCGAGGTCGTGATCGCCAGCTCCAACACGCCGCGGTTCCACGCTCTCCAAGTCGACGGGTTCAACCTGCGCGGCTGGCCAGTCGCGGCGCCCAAGAGCTTCATGCTCAAGTCCAGCCCAGTGGTCGGCGACATCAACGGAGACGGACGGCCAGACGTAGTCGCCATTCTCCATGGGTTGACTGCTCTGTCGGCAACGACAGGCGATTTGTCACAGTTGGGTGGTGTGCTCGCTTGGAACAGCGACGGCTCGCCGATCGACCTCAATCCAAGCTCCGACTTGACCGCCCTGTTGATCGAATCTCCCGGTGCAAACCGAATCAAGTCCGCCCCACCAGTCCTGACGGACTTGGACCAGGACGGCGTCCTTGAAGTTGTGGCGACGAGCGCTGATGACTATGCTTATCCAACAAGCCTCTCAAAAGCGTTCCGGAAAAACCGCTACACGATTTCGGTCTGGAGCTTTCCGGAGGTTGCGGCGGCGCCCGGTATGCTGCCCTGGCCATCGTTTCAACGGGACCCACAGCACAGCGGATACGTCGAGCCGTTCAGACACACAAACCAAGCCCCTGTGCTCGACCCGATCCCTAACCAGATCGTTCCCACCGGCGCGGCGTTCTTTCCCATCGAGCTCGATGGTTACGTGACAGACATGGACAACGCACGTGGCGAGCTGGAGTGGTCGGTCTATGCCCAAGCCGAGTTTGGCGTGGTAGTTGACGATGACCGTGTCGCAATCATAAGCGCGCCAGGGGTGACATGGACCGGGCGCGAGGCTGTGCGCTTTGTCGTCCGTGACCCGGGCGGACTGAGCGCGGAAACGACCGCTGTCTTCGAGGTGCGCGACGATTACGATCCACCGGTCGCGGCATCCGATTTCGTCTCTACTCTTGAGGACGAACCGATCCAGCTCGATCCGCTCAACAACGATTCGCAGCCCCACGGCCTGGAGCTGACTCTGCTCAATTTCAGCCGACCTGGTCATGGCCAGCTCCAACCAGTCGCCAACAACCTTCTCGAGTACACCCCCGCCCAGGATTATTTCGGACTGGACAGCTTCACTTACACGGCAGTGGACGGTCAGGGGGGAATGGCAATGGCAGTTGTGACACTGGATGTGCTGCCCGTTCAGGACCCGCCGCTTGCCGCGGCCGACCGCGTCATAACCAACGAAGATGAGCCAATTGGCTTTGACGTTCTGGCCAACGACAGTGACCCTGACGGTGATCTGTTAGCGCTGGCGGGATTCACGCAGCCAGCCAGCGGAGTTGTTGTCGTGGCGGGCGAAGGGCGATTTGAATACACCCCAAAACCCGACTACAACGGTATCGATAAGCTGGCTTATCGCGCAACCGACGGCAAAGGCAACGAAACGGAGGCCGAAATCAGCATAATGATCAAGCCTGTCAACGACCCTCCAGTAGCCAGTTCATTCTCCTACACCATTAATCGCAATAAACACCAATCAGTTGGCTATCATGCAACTGATGTCGACAGCGACGACCTGACTTTCAAGATTGTGGAGGGACCGCGCAACGGCGAGGTCTGGGCTTTCCCGGCGCTTGCCACATACTACCCACACCAAGGTTTCAGCGGCATCGACACGTTCACCTACGCCGCCAGCGACGGCTCTGCCGATAGCGTTCCGGCCCGCGTAACAATCACCGTTCTGGACCGGAACAATCCCCCAGTCGCTCTGGGCCAGTCGCTAGCCATCAAACCGCGCCAACCGCTCGCCATCCGACTCTCGGCAGAGGATGCCGACGACGATCCACTCACTTACACTTTGGACACACCGCCGATGCACGGGACTCTTCACGGCTCAGGGTCGAACCGGGTTTATTTTCCAGTGGCGGATTACCTCGGCCATGACCAGTTCACTTTTCACGCTAACGATGGACAGGACCTGAGCGCCCCGGCAGTTGTAGCCATACGGGTCACCGACCAGAACACCTGTCCGCTTGCTCTTGACCAGTCAGTCCGCGTGCTCATGGACGCGCCAACGGACATCTTGCTCCAGGGAACCGACGGCGAAAACGACCAGCTCCACTACTCGATGCTCAGCTCGCCAGCCCACGGCCGCTTGAGCGGCAATCCACCAAACCTGATCTACACCCCACAGCCGCGCTTTCTTGGACCGGACCGTTTCACGTTTCGCGTAAGCGATGGGGAGTGCGACAGCGAGCCTGCCACGGTGTCGATTTCCGTCACGGTCCCTAACGACCAGCCGATTGTTAGGAACCAACAGATTGTTGTTTCTCCAGGCCAGTACTCGTCAGTCTCTCTCGACGCTGAGGATGCCGACGGCGACTTTCTTCGCGCCGCCATCCTCAAAGGACCGGCCAACGGAACAATCAGCGGGATCGGGACCAACTACGTCTATTTGCCAAGGCCAGGATTTACTGGGAATGACCAGTTTA
>JAXDCU010000150.1:0-4864 GCA_034677645.1 Verrucomicrobiia bacterium | reverse complement strand
GGCACATCGAGTGCAGCGCCATGAGCGTCCATTACCTGGGGCCGAGCTTTGATATGCATATCGGCGGTGAAGACCTCATCTTCCCGCACCACGAAAACGAAATCGCTCAAAGTGAAGGAGCTGCGCTCCAGACACAGGGTCTGCCGTTCGTCCGATGGTGGCTACACGGCGCACACCTTCTTGTCGAAGGACGCAAGATGTCGAAAAGCATGGGGAATTTCTTCACCTTGCGCGACTTGCTGGACAAGGGATTCACCGGCCGGGAAATACGATATCAGTTGCTTGCGGCCCACTACCGGGAGCCATTCAATTTCACGCTCGACGGATTGGCTGGGACCCGCAACGCCCTCGCCCGTTTGGATGAGTCTTTGGAACGACTTCGCGAAATCGCGGCAGACGCAAAAGCACCCGCCGAAGTCGAAATCCTGGACGAATTCACGGCCTGCCTGGACGACGACCTGAATGTCTCGGCCGCGTGGGGTCTGATCTTCGACTGGGTTCGCGACTACAACCGAGCCATCGTTGCTGGTCAAGTCCCTCCAGCCCGGGCCGCGTCGGCGATCGCCGCGTGGGAAAGCATGGACGACGTGCTCGGTCTGGGGAGGCCCGCGGCCGGTCAAGCGCCACCCGAAGTGATCAAGATCGTCGAGGCCCGCCATGCAGCGAGGAAGAACCGAGACTTCAAACAAGCCGATACTCTGAGAATCGAGCTTCTGGCCAAGGGTTGGGTGATCGAGGACACATCCAAAGGGCCTCGTGTCAAGAGGGTGTCCAAAGCTCAGTAGTTCCCACCAAACCGCGGTTTTCGCTCGCCAGCCTCAACCCGAATCCACTATCCTTGGTGAGCATGTCAATGATGCGTATCAGTGAAGTTTTGGCGATAGCCACCACAGGGATGGTCCTGCTTCACATGAATGCAGAGGCTCAGAATCGGCCGCCGACACCGCCACTCCCGCCAATGCCGCCGCCGGTCTATGGCACGAATTTCCTGCGCACGAACTTTTCCGCCGGTGTTTTGGCCCGCACGAATGCGCCTGTCAAACCTGTCCGACAGGTCAACAGAATGACCGTCAGAAACACAAACCCACCACCGACACGCTACTACGGGCCGTACAACGATCCCACAATGATCCCCGGCCTCGTTCCGGGTTACCAGGTTGGTCCGCCAGTGCCACTGGCACCCGCCAACGCCAGGACCTACTCTACGAGCCCGTCCGCCGCCCGCCCATACGTGCCGCCAACCATCGAAAACGTCTTCGCATACGACGCCTTGGTCAAAGAGACCAGAGTCAAACCCGGCGAACAAACCACCTCTTTCACGTTCACTCTCACAAACACCTCCAATTCCGAGGTCACCATCAATGGCGTCCGCACTTCATGTGGCTGCACCGTGCCGAAGCTGCCAGCCGTACCGTGGAAACTCGGGCCGGGCGCCAGCGGCACGTTTGGTGTTGATGTTGACCTTCGTGGCAAGGTCGGGATACTCACCAAAACCGTCACGGTTGACAGCTCGGCGGGCTACAGGTACCTCACCGTCCGCGTTTCGATTCCGGCGGCGATCACAACCGCGACAACCGACACCGAGAGAGCACGGAATCTGCAGGTTGCCCTTTCCGACCGCCAGGCAGTGTTTCGGGGCGACTGCGCCGTCTGTCATGTAACGCCCGCCGAAGGCAAGTTTGGCGAGGATTTGTACGATGGCACTTGCGCCGTCTGTCATGATGCTGAGCATCGGGCTTCGATGGTTCCAAACCTCCGCGCGCTCAACAAGAAGACGGACGCCGAGTACTGGCGGACGTGGATAGTAAATGGGAAACCCGGGGGCCTTATGCCAGCATGGGCAAAAGCGGACGGTGGTCCTTTGAGCATTGCGCAAATAGATTCGTTGATCGAATACCTCACTGGTCCGTTCACGAATTCGCCACCGTCAACCACCGCCGTTGTCACGAGTAATGTCCAGCGAATCCCGCGCCCTATCCCATCGCCGCCTCGATCCGTGCCGCCGATCTCAACTCCGGCGGTTGCCCAACCGCCAGCCACGCGACCGCACTGATGGCCACAACAGGTGTCGAACAGACGGGATATGCCGGTCAACAGCCGTTTCGCCGTGCATGACGACAGACCATTGAAAAAGCTGTCCAAGTCCCCGGTCCTTCACCATGCTGCGGCGCGATGCAAGACTGGATTAGTACCTACATAAAGAAACAACAGGCCGCGTTGCGTTCCGTTCCTCCTGAGAAGGTCGAACGCATCATTCGCTTGCTGCGCCAGGCCCTCCTCGAAGACAGACAGGTGTTCGTTTTCGGAAACGGCGGAAGCGCGGCAAACGCATCCCAGTTCGCTACCGACCTCGGCAAGGGCGCTTCCGATAAGTTGAACCGTAGATTCCGCGTCCTTACCCTCAACGACAACATGAGCTGGCTAACGGCGCTTGGTAATGACTACGCCTATGACGAGGTCTTCGTTGGACAATTGCGGAACTACGCGAAACAAGGCGACCTCGCATTCACGATGAGCGTCAGCGGCAACTCGCCAAACTTGGTAAAGGCGATCGACTGGGCTGTGCACAACAGCCTCCACACCGTCGCGCTGGTTGGCGGCAAGCGGGGACGTCTGGCCGAACTGGCTCATGAAGTCATCGCAATCGACGACACTCACTACGGGCGAGTCGAGGACTGCCACATGACCATTTGCCACATGCTCTGTTACGCTTTCATGGAGCATTCAGAGGCCAGGCGTTTGCTTTCTTGACCCCTGGGCGGGTCACACGCCAGGTTTGCCTCGGATTGTCGCCGATGCATGAGCCACGTGGATATGCCATCTAGGACGATGTCTTTCCCTTCTGTTTTTCCTCGATGTTCCTTGTCAGTCGGCATTTCAGCTCGGCAAGAGCTGGATGAGTAACAGCTTCAAGATGTTTTGAGGCATCGGACAAGCGTCCGTACTGTATACACACGCGCGCAAGGTGAACGTAGACACCCTGTCGATCTAGATCAGTGCGCGCCACCAGTAACGCTTCGTCCCAAGCCGCCAAAGCGTCGGCGGCAAGCCCTGAAACGGCTTCGGCGGTTTCCTCGGCATCGTCTGTCTCAGGCGGCTTCAGGTAGTAATGGACTTGGGCAACATCCGTGGCGAGAGTGAAATCGTTCGGATCGAGTCGACGAGCCCGCATGTAGAGATCGATAGCGCGCCGAAATACCGCTTGATCGTCTTCGAGTTTGTACATCTTCCGGGCCTCCTGCCGAAAAAGGAAAACCAACGTGGCGAGATTCTGGAAATACACTGGCTCAAATGGATTCAGCTTGATCGCCATTTCCAGATACTCGAATGCCTTGCGCACGGGACCGCGGTGACTGTAGTAGTCGGCGAGGTTGTTCCAAGCCGCCGGATTCTTCGGATCAAGTGCGCGCGCTATTTCCCACTGCACCCGCGCTTCTTCGTCGCGCTTGATGTCGTTCAAGAAGCTCCCGAAAGCAAGTCGTGCCCGAGCATGGTCAGGATGCCGCAGAATGAGGTCTTCATAGCTCTTGATGACTGGCTCGAAGCGGCGCTCGATCCGGGCATTCAAGGTCAACTCGCTGTAGTCCGCGCCCTGCGCCGCGAAAGAGTCGTTGCCCTTGATCCATTCGTCCACCTCGGCCTGGGCCGCATCGTCGGCCGCCATTATCTTCTGAAGCTCCTGCTCTGCGGCATCCGCTGGATTGACAACTGGAAGCTTCACACCTGTCTGGTTGGCCACTATGTTGCTCACCGCGACCACTGGATTGGTCGAGAGCATGGCGGAAAGCAGGCCTGCCAGAAGTTCGTTCACTTGCTCCGATGCCGACGTGGCGGTTGCAGGCTAGCGGAGTTGAAAAACCAAATCAGCGGTGCATGCTCGCTCGCTCGTTGATCCAAGGCACATCGCGCGGCGCTTTGTATGCTCCAGTCCATTTCTTGTTCAGTGTCGCCGGGTCACGCCACGGTTTGATTTCAGCGTGGCCGTCAGCGAAGTTCAAACCGCTTGCTCCATTGTGGTAGATCGCGGGAAGGTTCCCCCATTCGTCCGCCCGCTCCACCAAAACCAGAAAATATCCATCGTCAACGCTCTCCTCGCGTTCGTCGATAAAAACGAACTGGGTAGAGGGTCGGGTGATGTCGCCCAATTTGCGGTACGTCCACCAGTTCTTGTCGACGATGTCAGTGTGCCAACTGCTTCCGTTCATGCATCCGTTCATCGAAATGCTCCGCGTGCGAGGATAGAGCCGTCCGCCGATCTTCACTTGGAATTTGTCCGCCGGGCACTTGTAGATCGCAAGCGACTGGTTGTACGGATAGAGCTTGCCATGGGGAGGCTTTAGCAGGTTGACGTTCGTGCAATCAGCAATGTTAATCGGACTGCTCACGCTGATCCATCCGCCCACCCAACCGTCCTCGGTCCCGTCGCCGTTCGACACTAGGTTGTCCTGATGGTCCTGCGCGTACATGATCCAAGCCAGACCGAGCTGCTTGCCATTGTTGATACAGCCGACCGCGTTTGCCTTTGTCTTGGCCCGCCCCAGGGCTGGTAACAGCATCCCCGCGAGAATCGCGATTATGGCAATGAC
The DNA here is from genome assembly GCA_034677645.1 of Verrucomicrobiia bacterium. Lineage (GTDB taxonomy): Bacteria > Verrucomicrobiota > Verrucomicrobiia > Limisphaerales > J093 > JAAYVR01. Next base: position 278 of record JAXDCU010000150.1, on the reverse strand, counting down.
CACCAGCAGTTCAATCAGCGTGAAACCGCTCGCACCGAGTCTGTAGTCCTTGTCTGAGAACCGTTTCATTTTCGTTCCATCTCTTCCAGAATCCGTGTCAGCTGACACCTCATACGGGAGCCGGAAGGCGCGAGACGTTTCTCACCCTTGAATACCCAGGTCCTTTCCGGTACCACTTGTCTCTCTCGCATGCCCTGCCAGCTCAATCGCCATCAGTATGTTCCACATCCAGCCCGTTTTCCAGGTAAATCAGGGGTCACATCTAAACATTTGACATT
>JAXDCU010000149.1:0-2623 GCA_034677645.1 Verrucomicrobiia bacterium | reverse complement strand
GGGAGCGACGAGCATACCCGCCAGAGGTCTGTGAGGAGCGAGCAACGAAGCCTGCGCCCAAAAGGACTGCCGCCCTGCGGGTTGCGCCGAATTTGGCCCGTGGCTTTGTTGCTCCTCGGTCGCGTATAGCTGCGGATATGCGCCCTCGTCGCGCCTCGCCGCAGGCCAAATTGGGCGCAACGAACGTCACCGTATTTGCGTTCATGACCACTTAGCTCACCGATGCGCACCTAACGCTGGGCCGACCAAGCCCGAGTGGTTCTCCGCGTACTGCGCGACCTCCGCGCGAGGCTTCATTTCCATTTCTCACGCAGAGACGCTGAGAGCGCGGAGGAAATGCGAGCACGATGCTGGCGTGGGCGGGGCGAACGATACAATGCCTGGGTTGACCGCGTACCCCGCGCAGACGCTCGCCCTCCCCACTGTCTGAACCGGAGTGCCGTCTGATATGCGATTGCCCGCGGTGAAGCAAAACAAGTATGATGGCGCCGTCATGATTCCGCGGACGGCACACTACCCCAACCCACGCCATGACTGGCACGGGCCAGGTCTCGGACTCTTGCTGGGATTGAGCTTAGCCTGCTTTAGCGAAGCAGCGCGCCCCGCTGGCAACAAGTCGGTGCGCGAAACTGTGTCGGAGCTCGCGCTCCGCCTGGGGAAGGCTCACTCGGCGTCGGAGATCAAAGCCTTCACAATGGCGCGGATGTTGGGCGAACTCACGCCCGATGAGCGGTTCGTTTTGGCCGAAAGACACATCGCGTTCCGGGTGAATGTTCCGGTAGTGGTCACGATCCTGCGCGATCTTTCCGTTGAGGAGCCTTTCTGGTTAAAGGAGCGCGGATTCAGGCCGGTGGGGAGTACATTCACGGTGGGCGAGCACCGGTTTGAGGCGTGGGAACGCCAGTTCCCGGCCGGACCGGTCGGCCTGGGTGTCAACTCGCTCAGCGGCGGCGGCGAGCACTACCTGGTTTTGGCTCGGCCACAAGCTCAAGGCAGACCGTTGCGAATCGACAAGCTGTCCCCGCCTCAGTCGCGGGTCGCCAAATTCGTTCCCGGTACGCAGCCGTATGCTGACCGCGACGACACAATCAACGAAATCCCTGATGCATGGCGAGGTTTAACCCTTGTTCAGACTCTGCGCCAAAACAGAGACGACGCCAAACTGATTGGCGGTTGGCGCCAAACCGAACACCCCAGCTCGCCACGACCGGACCACATTGTCTTGACGTGGAATGGCGATCCGCGCACAACGCAAGCAATCCAGTGGCGCACCGGGCCTGCAACCAAAGTTGGCTGGTTGGCTTTCGGCAAGCGGGCTGACTCCGGCGCCTCCCGACCTCGGCGCCTTGAACACGTGCGAGCTTCCACGCAACGGTTGATCGACGCACGCCTGTTGAATGATCCGATCGTGCACTGGCACACAGTCGAGCTCAAGGGGCTGGAGCCTGGCACGCACTATGTCTATTGCGTGGGCGATGGTTCCACCGGCGGTTGGTCTGAACTTGCGGAGTTTGTCACCGCGCCCGCGAGACCTGCCCCGTTCGCGTTCGTTTACATGGGCGATGCTCAGAAAGGACTCAAGCAATGGGGCGAACTGACTCAAACGGCGTTTCGAGTGCGGCCGGAAGCGGCGTTCTGTCTGGTGGCGGGCGACATTGTGGATCGCGGCAACGAGAGAAACGAGTGGGACAGCCTTTTCTCGAATGCGGCCTCGGTTTTCAATCGACGTCCGCTGGTCCCGGTGCTTGGCAACCACGACTGTCAAGGCAGTCATCCAACGTTCTATCTGCGGCAGTTCGCCCTTCCTCGAAACGGACCTCCAGGCATGGAACCGGAGCGAGCATACTCTTTCCAATACGGCAACGCCCTGTTAGTGATCCTGGATTCCAACACGGACCCCGCTCGCCAAAGTGCCTGGCTGGAGAAGCAATTGGCTAAGAGCCAGAGCAAGTGGAAATTCGTGGCCTACCACCACCCCGCTTATTCCTCTGCTCCGAATCGCGACAACGCCAAGCTCCGCCAGCAATGGACACCGCTGTTCGACCGCTATCGAGTGGACCTGGCTCTGCAAGGCCACGATCACGCCTATCTGCGAACTTACCCGCTCAAGGCGTCCAAGGCCGGCGCGAATCCCAACGATGGCACTCGGTATGTTGTGTCCGTGTCCGGCACTAAGATGTATCGCCAGAGCGAACGACCCTACACGAAGGTTGGATTCACTAACGTGCCAACCTTTCAACTGCTCGACATCCAAGTGGGCGGCGACCAATTGAACTACCGAGCTTACGACGCCGACGGCCGCGTGCGCGATGAACTCGTGATTCGGAAGTAGCGGGAGAAAACTGCGGAGCCCGCCGCAGGCGCATCCTGTCCCGACCGCGGCGCGGGGTCGTCAACGCAACTTCGGCGATCCTCCCGACGGAACCATTCGATTGCTGCTAGCCGGCGTTGTGTTTTTGGTCGTTGCCAAACTCGCGTGCATATGCATCAAAGTTTGGCAGATGAGTAACGGTCATGTTTTGAACTGTGTTGCGGGGTTGCCACACGGTTTGATTGAGCGTTCACCTATGCTCGTGCGAGCGCGACGCGCCGCGGCACCGGAGCCGCGCGCGTGAGCAAGCGG
>JAXDCU010000148.1:0-14047 GCA_034677645.1 Verrucomicrobiia bacterium | reverse complement strand
GAGAATGGCTCACTTGCCTTGGCTTTGGTGGCCCTGCCATTCGAGTTCGAGGGCAACCGCAGGCAGCAGCAGGCACAACAGGGCCTGCGCCAGCTCAAGACCGCGGCCGACGCCGTGATCTGCCTGTCCAACCAGACGATCGCAAGTCTTCTCGACGGTAAGACAACGCTGGTCGAGACACTCCGCATTACAAACGATCACCTAGCCGAAGGTCTGCGTGGACTCTGGCGCCTTGTGACTCAGGACGGACTTATCAGTGTCGACTTCACCGACCTGTGCAGAGTTGTGCGCGGGCGCCAGGCTGAGAGTTCATTTGCCTACGCCTCCGCAACCGGCGAACACCGAGCCCGAGAGTTGGTCGAGAAGTTGCTCTCCAGCCCATTGCTCGACCAAGGCCGTCTGTTGAGCGAGGCCGAGGCCGTCCTGGCCAGTCTGGTCGGTGGCCCGGACCTCACACTGCGCGAGGTTAATCAGCTCATGGAAAAGGTCAATCGCGCCTGCGAACACGCGCAGCTCGTCATGGGCGCCGCGATTGACCCCGCGTTCTCGGGACGGCTCACCCTGACCATTATAGCCTCTCGCCGCGGCACCGCCGAGCCTGATCATTCAGGCGCGGATATTGACGGGCGGCGCGAAACAACTCCGCTCGCGTCTGAGTTTCCGACCGGGGACATCGGCTCGCCGGAGACAACACAGAATGGCCTCTCTTCTCGCCACCCTCCATCGCGCTTCGTGCCGCCTCCGCCGGTCCTTACCCAGGAACAAACCCGAGAGTTGCTGGCGCGGAATGGGGGAGCCGCCGGACTCAAACGCAAGACCCCGGGCAAGCTTCGCCAGGGCATCTTGCCTCTTGAAGTTGTCTCCAAGGGCCGTTTTGCCAAGAGCGAACCGACCTTCCACAGAGGCGAAGACCTCGACACGCCAACCTACGTGCGCCGCGGTGTGCCGCTTAACTGAGTTGCCCAACGGCAAGTTTCGCATATCTTGGAGGGAGCAGACCCGAATGCTGCCGCAATGAAATACTTTAGACATTTGTTTATTCGACTGCCGATGAACCTCCCAGCTCGTGCCAGTCGCGGCACGGCCGTGCTGCTCGCGGTAATCCTGGCGTCGCAAACGCTCCCGTCGGAGGGACCGGGTGGCGAACCACGCCCCGCCCAAGCGAAACAGACACCACCAGAGGAGTCGGCTCAGCCCGCAACCAACGCGCTCGAAGATTTGGTCACTCTCTCGACGAAATACGCCTCAGCCAAGCCATTGCCTCCCGGTCCGCATGACGGCAACGTGGCCGCGCTGACGGCGCGTATGCTGACAAACATGCATTATCTTCGCCGACCAATTGACGCCGAAATCTCCGACCGACACGCGTCTCGTTATCTGGATTCGCTGGACCCACTCCGCCTGCATTTTCTCCAGTCCGATCTGAAGGAGTTCGAGCCGCAGCGATCCATACTGTCCGACCTCCTCCTTCGCCTGGGCGACACCACTCCAGCAAACGAGATTTTCGCCGTTTTCCTGCAAAGACTCAATCAGCGCGTCGCGTTCGTGGCGGGTTTGCTCGCCACGCACGATTTCGATTTCACCGGCAACGATCGCTATACGCCCAACCGAAAGGACGCTGACTGGCCAAATGACATCGACGCGGCTCATGAGCTTTGGCGTCAGCATTTGCGCTTCGAGTATCTTCAGGAGAAACTCAACAAACAGAAACACGACCAGATCGTCAAGACGCTCAGCGCCCGTTACAAACGTCTCCTCAAGGGCTGGGCGGAACTCGACCACGAGGAGGTCCTGCAAATCAATCTCACCGCCCTGGCCCAAGCCTACGATCCGCATTCCGATTACATGGGCAGAGCACAACTCGAGAACTTCGCGATCAACATGAAGCTATCCTTGTTCGGTATCGGCGCCTTGCTCCGCATGGAAGACGACTACTGCAAGATCGAAAGCCTCACCCCAGGCGGCCCCGCTTCCCGCAGCAAGAAACTTAAGCCCAACGACAGGATCATCGCCGTTCAGCAGAAAGACGGTGAGACGGTAGACGTCGTGGGGTGGAAACTCACGAAGGTAGTCGAGTTGATCCGCGGCCCAAAGGGCACCGAGGTCACGCTTACCATCATCCCATCCGACGCTTCTGACACTTCCGAGCGCCGCACTCTGACGCTAGTTCGCGACGAGATCAAACTCGAGGACCAGGAGGCCAAGGCCAAGATCATTGACCTACCCGCAACCGAAGGCAAAACAAGCCGTATCGGCATTGTCGATCTGCCTTCCTTCTACGCCACGTTTGACCTGGGCGGCCCGAAGGCCCCGGACCTCGTCAGCGCTCAGGACCGCTCAGCTCCGAAGAGCACCACCGCCGATGTGTCACAACTGCTCAAAAAGCTGGTCAACGAGAATGTCAGCGGCGTGATTCTCGACCTGCGCCGCAATGGCGGAGGGTCCCTCGAAGAAGCCATCAGGTTGACGGGGCTCTTCATTCGCGAGGGCCCAATCGTGCAAGTCAAAGACGCGGACGGCGACATTCTGGTCGAATCGGACCCGGACGACCGCGTGGCATACGAGGGGCCGCTGTTGGTGTTAACGAGTCGTTTCAGCGCTTCCGCATCGGAGATTCTCGCCGCGGCGCTCCAAGACTATGGGAGGGCGGTCGTGGTTGGCGACAGCTCAACCCATGGCAAGGGAACCGTGCAGACCATCTACGAACTGAATCGGGTGGGTCGTTTCCCGCGCAGCTACAACCCAGGGGCGCTTAAAGTCACCATCCGCAAGTTCTATCGGGCCAACGGCGAGTCCACGCAATTGCGCGGCGTTACGCCAGACATCGTCCTGCCTTCAGTGTCGAACTACCTCGAGGTGGGCGAATCTTCACAACGCTATGCGCTTGCCTGGGACACGATCCCACCGGCACGCTTCGAAAGACTCAACCTGACCCAGCCTGTTCTGGACGAACTGAGACGGCGCACCAAAGCCCGTCAGGCTACAGACCGCGACTTCGCGTATGTCAACGAAGACATCGACCTGTATCGCAAGTTGCAGTCAGACAAAAGCGTCTCGCTCAATGAAGCCCTTCGCATAAAGGAGAAGGAAGAGGCGGACGCGCGGTTGAAAAGCCGCAAGGCGGAACGCATGGCCCGGCCCGAATCGGAGGCGAAGGTGTACGAGATCACGCTCAAACTCGCCCTCGAACCAGGGCTCCCCCTTCCCGTGGCCGTCACCAACAGTCCTCTTTCAAGTGCCGAAAGCGAGATGCCAGACGAGAAAACCGATCCAAGTGCTGACAGTGAAATTGACGAAGAGAAGACACCCGCTTTGGACATCGCGCTTGAAGAGGCCAAACGTATTCTCCAAGACCTCGCGAGTCTCTGGCCCAGCCCCAATACAGCCGCCCCAACCACTGCTCGCAACTGAAAAGTCGCGACTCGCCGCGACATCGCGCTTGCGCGACGGCTGAGAAACGCTAACCTGCCGCCCGCGTCCGGTCAGGCTGACTAACGGATTCACCGCGTAAGTGGAGAGCGCGAGGGACGGTCGTCTCAGACCACTCACGCCCAATAGGCCGCGGGCTGGAATTGGCTGACGCGGACAATCGCGTCCGGGCGCGGCCTGGTCGCCAGAGACAATGTTTGGGACACGCAACACAAGTAACCGCTTCGTAGTGGAGTGGATTGAGGAGATGGCCCAGCTCTGCGAGCCGGAGCACATCCATTGGTGCGACGGGTCGGAGGAGGAGAAGCGCGCTCTGATCGAGCAGGCGGTCAGAGAAAAGGTGCTCATCAAACTCAACCCGAAGCGACTCCCCGACTGCTATTATCACCGTTCAAACCGCAACGACGTGGCCCGGGTCGAGCGAAGCACATATGTGTGCACCGACACCGAGACGGAAGCTGGCCCGACGAACAATTGGGCCCCGCCACGGGAAATGAAGGAAAGACTCTACCGTCTTGCCCGGCGATCAATGCGGGGAAGGACTTTGTATGTGATCCCGTACTTGATGGGGCCTCCAGGATCGACGCTCTGCAAAGTCGGCATCGAGCTGAGCGACTCGATTTATGTCGCGCTGAACATGGGGATCATGACGCGCATGGGCAACATCGCCTTTGAACAACTCAAGGACAGCGCCGATTTCAATCGCGGCCTGCACTGCATGCTCGACGTCAATCCCGAGCGCAGGTACATCTGTCACTTCCCCCGCGAGAATCTCATCATCGCCGTCGGCTCGGCATACGGCGGCAACGTCCTGCTCGGAAAGAAATGTCTCGCGCTGCGCATCGGGTCGTATCTCGGCCACAAGGAAGGTTGGATGGCGGAGCACATGCTCATCCTGGGCATTGAAGCTCCAAGCGGCGAGAAGACGTTTGTGGCCGCGGCCTTCCCGAGCGCCTGCGGCAAGACGAATCTCGCCATGCTTGTTCCGCCGCCGCAGTTCAAGGATTGGAGAATCTGGACGGTGGGCGACGACATCGCCTGGATGAAACCCGAGGCTGACGGACGCCTTTACGCGATAAATCCGGAAACGGGCTATTTCGGAGTGATGCCTGGAACGAACAGGAAATCGAACCCCAATGCGATGCGCACGATATCGTGCGACACGATCTATACCAATGTCGCTCTCACGTCTGAACTGGATGTCTGGTGGGAGGGCAAGGACGGGCCGAAGCCAGAAGAGGCAATCGACTGGCAGGGCAAGCCATGGACGCCCGCGTCGGAGGAGAAGGCGGCGCATTCGAACAGCCGTTTTACCGCGCCGATGCGGAACAACCCGGTGCTGGCGCCTGAAGTTAACGATCCGGGAGGCGTGCCCATTAGCGCCATCATTTTCGGCGCCCGCCGCGCAACAACGATGCCGCTCGTCTATCAGGCGTTCGATTGGGTCCATGGCGTCTATGTCGGCGCCACCATCGGCTCCGAAATGACCCCCGCCGCCGCGGGCGGCGTCGGACAGGTGCGGCGCGACCCCATGGCCATGCTCCCTTTCTGCGGGTACAACATGGGCGACTACTTCCAACATTGGCTCAACATCCGCAAACGACTCAAGTACCCACCCGCGATATTCCATGTAAACTGGTTCCGCAAAGACAAGGGCGGTGACTACATTTGGCCTGGTTTTGGCGAGAATGTGCGAGTGCTCAAATGGATCGTTGACCGCTGCCGGGGACGCGCTGGAGCAATTGAATCCCCGCTTGGATGGATTCCAGAAAGCAAAGACATCGACCTCACCGGTTTGAAGGACTTCGGACCTGACAAACTCGAAGAGCTGCTGAGCATCGATCCCGAGGAGTGGCGTCGCGAACTCCTGATGCAGGAAGAGTTGTTTCTCAAGCTCTACGCCAATCTGCCAAAGGAGCTGATCTTCCAGCGCGAGTTGCTTATATCAAGGCTTTGAAAGTGGTCCCTCGACGGTGAACGGAAGCAGCGGACGCCGTTCTTGTTGGCGGTCAGCTTGTGGCCGACGCAACTGCCATCGGCGGCTTCTCCCGGCGCCATGGCGTGGCTTTCTCGTAGGCATTGGCGATGCCTAGGATCGTTTCCTCTCCAAAAGGCCGCCCCAGAAGCTGGAAACCAATCGGCAAACGTGGCGATGTAGTGAACCCGCATGGCAGACTCACGCCACAGATGCCAGCCAGGTTGCATGAAAGGGTGAAAATGTCGGACAGGTACATCTCCAGAGGGTCGCTCGATTTCTCGCCCAGCCCAAACGCAGGCGTCGGCGTGACAGGTGTGAGAATCGCATCCACCTGCTCGAATGCCCTGAGAAAATCCTGCCTGATGAGAGTGCGCACCTTCTGTGCGCGAAGATAATAGGCATCGTAGTACCCGCTGCTCAGTGCATATGTGCCAAGCATGATCCGACGCTTGACCTCGGCGCCGAAGCCGCCGCCGCGAGTGGCGCCGTACATCGCAATAGGGTCAGTTCCATCGACGCGGCGTCCATAGCGCACGCCGTCGTAGCGCGCCAGGTTGGAGCTGGCTTCGGCCGGCGCAATCAAGTAGTAGGTGGCAATCGCGTACTCAGTGTGAGGAAGGCTTACGTCCACAAGCTGCGCGCCGAGCCCTTCCAAGACCGAGCGGGCGGCTTCCACCGCCTGGCGCACTTCCGCGTGCAAGCCCTCAACCAGATACTCACGTGCCAGACCAATGCGGATTCCGGCCAGACCATTTCTCAACCCGACTGAGTACCGGGGCACCGGTCGAGGCACGCTGGTGGAATCACGTCGGTCGTGACCGCTAATGATCTCCAGGAGAATCGCTGCGTCTCGCACGCTCTTGGTGATAGTACCGATCTGATCAAGAGACGACGCATACGCCACAAGACCGTAACGCGAGACGCGACCGTACGTCGGTTTGAGACCCACGACACCGCAGAAAGCCGCCGGCTGGCGAACTGATCCTCCCGTGTCTGAACCGAGTGCAGCCGGGCATTCGCCGGCCGCAACGGCGGCGGCCGAACCACCAGACGACCCACCCGGCACCCGATCGAGATTCCACGGATTGCGCGTCGGGCCGAAGGCGGAGTTCTCCGTTGAACTGCCCATGGCGAACTCGTCCAGGTTAAGTCGCCCGAACAGCACGGCCCCCGCGGCCCGGAGCTTCTCAATTGCCGTCGCGTCGTAAGCGGACACATGGTTTTCGAGAAGCCGCGATCCGCACGTAAGCGGCTGGCCGCGAACAGCGATGATGTCCTTGATTCCAACCGGCACGCCAAGCAGAGGTTGTTCATCCTGGGTCGCGCCACCCGCACGTAGCGCGTCCGCTCTATCGGCTTGCGTGAGAGCGTCCGCGGCGTCGCATCTCAAGAACGCGTGGATATCGCGATCGAGTCGCTGAACCTGATCGAGAAACGCCTGCGTGACTTCCCGTGAAGAGACTTCACGACGAGAGAGTCGATCGGCCAACTCGGCTATGGTAAGCCCGTTCACCATGGTTGGGCAGCGTTCACTCGAGTATCCTAGGCACCAGAAACAAACCGTCGGCGCCCGCCGGGGCGTTTGCCAGAGCTTCGTTTCGCGGCAAAGACACCTCGACTTCGTCTGGACGTGTCACGTTGACAAGCGGCACTGCGTGAGCCGTGGGCTCGATACCCTCCACTTCCAGCTCGTTCAGTTTTTCCATGTAGCGGAGGATCGTGTTGAGCTGGTCGCCTATCAACCCGCGTTCCTCGGGCGTGAGTGTAAGTCTGGCCAAGTGCGCCAGGCGCTCTACATCAAGACTTGGTGATGACATGGATGAATGGGTTGTGGACCAACATTGTCGGCGGACATGCCAGAAGCGATGTCGTGTCACTCTTCGTCAAATTTCCTCTTTACCAACTTCTCCAACTCATCGACAACTTCCAGTGCGTCGACTCCTTCCGCACGGACACGGAGGACGGAACCTGGTCCGGCGGCTAGCATCATAAGCCCCATTATGCTTTTACCGTTGACGACTTCGCCGTCTTTCTCAACGAACACATCACTCTCGAACCGATTGGCAATCTTGACAAAAAGCGCCGCGGGACGAGCGTGCACACCGAGTTTGTTAACCACTTTCACGTCGCGCGCGACTTGGTGGTTTGTGTTTGCGCTGTTTTTCACGCTCATCAGCCGTGACGCGATCATAGCGAAAACCGCGTCGCGTGCCAACCAATACTCCCCGACCAAGTCGTTCCTCGTTCCTTAACGGAAATCGAATCGACACCCTCGGTATTATTCCTCATTGCCAGGCAGGCTTGAATTCACTACTAGTCGGTGCATGACAATAATGCGCTTGTTCATTACCGAAGCCATTCTCGTGGTTTCATTCGTTGCTTTCACGGGTTCCTCGCGAGCGGGCGCCCCCAACCCGCCCCCGGGTTTCACTCCGCTGTTCAACGGCGTTGACATGGCTGGCTGGTGGGGAGCCGGAACCGAAGACCCTCGGAAGTACATGTCGCTCCCGGCGGACGAATTCAAGAAAAAGCGCGACGCCAGTCTCGAAGACATCCGCAAACATTGGACGGTCGAGAATGGCGAGCTGGTTAACGACGGCCACGGCCTGTATGTGACGACCGACAAGGCCTTCCGGGATTTCGAGCTTCTCGTCGACTACAAGACCGTCCCACTGGCCGACAGCGGCATCTATCTGAAAGGCTGTCCACAAGTGCAGATTTGGGATTACACCGAGAAGGCCAAGTTCAACCTTGGCGCGGACAAGGGTTCAGGCGGTCTATGGAACAATTCGCCCGGCGCGCCAGGCAAAGACCCGCTCGTCCTCGCCGATAAGCCGTTTGGCCAATGGAATCACTTCCTGGTTCGTCAATTGGGCGCGCGGACCTGGGTCTGGCTCAACGATAAACTCGTCGTGGACAACGCGCTCATGGAGAATTTCTACAACCGCAAACTCCCCATCCCGCCCACGGGCCCCATCCAACTCCAGACCCACGGAAACGAAATCCGCTGGCGCGATGTCTGCCTGCGCGAGGTCCCCGGCGATGAGGCCAACGCCATTCTGCGCGGCAAAGACCCCGACGGCTTCGTGCCGGTGTTCAATGGCAAGGACCTCGATGGCTGGACCGGCGCGCTGGATTGCTGCGAGGTCAAAGACGGCGCAATCCTCTGGCGCAAGGAAAAGGGCGGCGCCATCTACACCAAGGACGAGTACTCGGATTTCATCGTGCGGCTCGAATTCAAGCTGCCTCCAGGCGGCAACAACGGCCTGGCCATACGGTACCCCGGCCAGAGCGACGCGGCTTACGGCGGTATGTGTGAGCTCCAGGTGCTCGACGACGACTACGAAAAGGCGACTGGTGACAAGATCGATCCACGACAGGCCCATGGCTCAGCCTATGGCATGTGCGCCGCGGCCCGCGGCTACCAGCGGCCCATCGGACAATGGAACTATCAGGAGGTCACCGTCGTGGGCTCGACGATCAAGGTCGAACTGAACGGCACGCTCATCCTGGATTGCGACTTGAGCCAGGGGAAGGAGTTCATGAACAACAGACCGCATCCGGGCAAGGACCGCGCTTCGGGTCACTTCGGATTCGCTGGCCACAACGACCCGGTCCAGTTCCGCAACGTCTCAATCAAACGGCTGAAGTGAATCGCTATCCGCTTTCAATCCTCCTGCCTGCCGCGACCGCTGCGCGGGGGCGTCAGTACAACTTCGGCGATCCTCTCGACGGAATGATTCGGTTGGGGCTAGCCTGCGCTGTGCTTTTGGTCGTTGCCAAACTCGCGTGCATATGCACGCAAGTTTGGCAGTTGAGTAGCGGTCATGTTTTGGACTGTGTTGCGGGGGTGCCACATGGTTTGGTTGAGCGTTCACCTATGCTCCTACAAGCCCGAAACGACGCGGCACCGGAGCCGCGCGCGTGAGCAGGCGGTCCTGTCGCATTTTGCCTTGCGTGAATTAAAGTAAGCTCTGATCGCACAAGGAGTTAAACGCAGAAATGGATTTCAAATGTAGACATACAGTGTTCATTATGGGTTTTGACATAACCAGACAGTACACGTATTCTGTAGCCATCTTGAAACCGAAACCACCAGTCCACCTCGAAATTCAAACCCACCGCGCCAACCCCGTCGGCGTCCTCCGCTCCTCCTACCGCCAGGCCGGTCTCATCAAACACCAAAACCACGGCCGCATCACCGGCTTGTCCCTGGACCAGCTGAAACTCATTCAGGCTGCCTTCCGCGGCCAGGTCCTGCCCAAAGGCTGCTCTCAGGCCTTTGAAACGCTGGCCTCCAAAGAATACGGCGCCAGTTATGCCCTCCTGCAACTGGCTGGAGAATTGGAATTGGACCGCGCGATCTATTCGCGCAACGAACCCTGGGTCCGAGACTGCCTGAGCATGATCGTCGGCCGTGTGGTCTATGCTGGCAGCAAGCTGGCGCTGTCCAACCAGGCCAAGAATACCGCGTTGTGGGAACTGGGTGGGGTCGAGGGTTGGGTCGATGTTCAAGACCATTGCTACGGGCCGATGGACCGGTTGCTGGCCCGCCAGAAAGCCATTCAGCAGCGCTTGGCTCGCAAGCACCTGGAGAATGGCCATCTGGTGCTCTATGACATCACCAGCACCTATTTCGAAGGCGCTTACGCCGACAGTGACATCGTCTTATTCGGCTACAATCGGGACGGCAAAGAGGGGCACGAGCAAATTGTTTTGGGTCTGTTGTGCAACGACCAGGGCTGTCCGGTGGGGGTGGAGGTGTTTGCGGGCAACACCCAGGACGCGGCGACCGTGGTCGGCAAAATCCAGGAACTGCGGCGTGATTATGGTTTGGAGGCAGTGACCTTCGTCGGGGATCGCGGCATGATCACTCAGGCTAAGGCGCGGGAACTCCAACAGGTCGAAGGCTTGCACACGATTACCGCTCTGACGCACCGCCAGATTGTCGAGTTGCTGGAACGGCAGGTCATCAAGGCCGAACTGTTCGACGAGAAGCAAACCGTCGAGATCCTCGATCCGGAGCACCAGCAACAGCGCTACTGTTTGTGCCGTAATCCCCAGAGTGCCGCTCGGCAAGGGGCGACCCGTCAGCGGTTGCTGGATTTGACCCAGGCCGGTTTGGCCAAGATGGCTGCCCGTAAGAAAAAGACCGCCGCCGCTCGGCTCGGCGCGCAGGTGGGGCGGTTGCTGGCCCGTTACAAGATGAGGAAGTTTGTGAACTGGGAAATCCGGGACGGACGATTGCAGTGGCACTGGAAAGAGGAACAAATCACGCAGGAGAAGCTCTTCGATGGTTGTTACATCATTCGCACCGATACTCCGAGCCGCCAGATGTCGGCCGACCAAGTGGTCTGCAGCTATAAGAGCCTCAGCATGGTGGAACAAGCCTTCCGAACGCTCAAGACTGTCGCGTTGGAGATCCGCCCAGTTTATCATAAGAAGGATGAGCGGATCTTGAGCCACGTCTTCCTGTGCGTGCTGGCCTATTATCTTCAGTGGCACATGGAACAACGCTTAGAGCCGCTCTTTGAGCAAGACGGTCAGGGCAAGCGCCGACAGTGGACCGTGGAAAATGTGATCCAGCGGCTCAAGGCCATCCGCCGTCAGCGGGTCAGGGCCAACGGCATCGAGTTCAATGCGGTCACGCGGCCTGAGGAAGACCAACAGAAAATCCTCGATTTGCTCAAGGTAAAGCTGTAGCCACACATTGGAAACCATTGCAGCTAGTTAACCTAGTGGCATCAAGGAAGATCCTCCACTTCCAACGAGGCAAAATGTGCTCTGGACGGAACAATTCAGTTGCGGATAGCTCGCGCTGTTTTTTGGTCGTTGCCAAACTCGCGTGCATATGCACGCAAGTTTGGCAGTTGAGTAGCGGTCATGTTTTGGACTGTGTTGCGGGGGTGCCACATGGTTTGGTTGAGCGTTCACCTATGCTCGTAGGAGCGCGACGCGCCGCGACATCAGAGCCGCGCGCGTGAGCAGGCGGTCCTGAGCCCGTCACTGGTGCCGGTGATGCTGCGTGGAGTTAGGTGCAGCGCGTTTTGCCTTGAAAGGTCCCGAAAGCCCAAGGCATATTCCGGTCCTGGTTGACGAAACAGGCATGGTAATAAAAACCCAATAAACACATGAAACAACAAATCCTAAAGCGGAACTTCATCTGCGCTATGATTGTGGGCCTGGTCTTGGCTGGTTCAACCAGTCCATGCCAGGCGGCGAGCGACATCTCACAGGACTTCAATGGTGGAGCTGGGAGCATCGCCGACTTCAGCATCAATTTCGGCAGTGGCTCGATTGACTGGGACGCCGCCAATGGCGTCGACGGCTCCGGGGCTCTGAAAGTGACGCTGAGCGCGGCGGACCCAGCGAACAACCAAGTGGCTCCGATGTTGACCATCCCCGGCGGTCCATTCGACACGGCGGACTATGTTACGCTCGAATATGACATGTATATCGACCTCGCTTCGGGCGCTGATGCAGACCCGGACGGCGGCAAGTATTTCAATCTTCAGGAGGTGTTCAGCCCCTCGGATTGGGCCTGGGACAACCATTGGGTCGGCCGAGTTGACGCCGCCTATTATGGGATTTGGACGCACATGACCGCCACGGTCCCGAACAACGGCAAGAAGTACTATCGCATCATATGGGTCATGCAGGGCACGGCCCCTTACTCCGCCGATGTTGTGGTCTACATTGACAACGTGGTCATCAAAACGCTGCCGAATCCCTTCATTCTCGACAACGGGACCGACACGTCCTTGACTTGGACCTCGGAAGGCTGGACAGGTGTCCCCGCGACCTGCGAGTATGTCGAGACCGAAGACGCGGGCGGCGGTTATATGCCACTCGGCTGCTTGAAGCTGAGCCCTGAGTTTACCAGCGGCTGGCAGCAATGCTGGATTTATCACATCTTCCCAAGCTTCTCCCCGAATCGCTGGAGCTTTATCGAATGCGACGTCAAAGTGGACGCCGCTCTTTCGACGCCGGACGAGAGCGGCAATTTCGGCAAATTCAACTTCAACATCAGGGAAAGCGACTGGACTGGTCATGTCCTGTCAGGCGCTGTTTTGATGGACGCGAGCTGGGCCGGCACGTGGAATCACGTCAAGATGCCTCTGCCTAACACGACCAGCACAGGCCCTGTGGAATTCCTTTTGACCGAGAACCACGGAGGCCCCATCGTCGTGTATGTGGACAACCTGATGCTAACCAAGCCGACTACTCCTCCGTCGATCTTGGGTCTCGCACCGGGCACGGCCAAGGGTGTCTTTATGACGGTGGACCCGGCGACGGATAATCAGTGGGACGAGGCAGGCATTGCCACTCCTTCGGAGGACAACAACGCCAACAACTTCTTCTGGGTTAACACGTCACCGGCGACGTATTCGCTTACGCTCGCTGATTTCCCGACTCCAACGGCCGCTCCCGGGTTCCAGGCCCATATATACTTGGTCAATGGCGACTCGATTGGCGACGGTTTCGCCTGGAATACCACGTACAGCGGCGTTCCGTGGAACGCCTATGACTACGCGGGCTTCAAGATCGAGAACTCGAGAGACAACAACGGCGTGATTGCTACTATTGAATGGAAGACTAACTTGCCCAGCGCCAATCCCCCCGCGGCGAACATCCAGCAGTTCCCTCTGCCGCAGTATCCGACCGCAAATGGAAAGTGGACCGTCAACTTCAGCGACAACACTCACGGAACCATCACGGGTCCCGACAACGCCGTGGTCGCGACCTTCGAGGTCCCGGACTTCGTCAGCGATCCTGAATACTGGGGCAACTTCACTCCGGCAACGTCAGTCGCGCAGTTCGGCGTGTCAAAGAACGACAACGAAAACACCGGCGTGAACAACGGAAAGAGCGCCACCATCACCGCCGTGCAGGTGAAAAACGCCTTGATTGACCGGACTGACACCTTCGACGGCGGCGGACTCACCACCAATTATACCTGGCAGGTCTGCAGATACTGGAAGAATGTTGAAACACGCGTGTTCTATCGTCCGGCTGACGTCGGCATGTGGGTCAAGCATGGCAATCCTCGGGAAGGCTACTCGGTCCAGGTCTCGGCAGACCTGAAAACCTGGTCCGACGCTGGGGTGAGCTACACCTATACCGACGGCACCGGCATCCAACACTGGGCCGGCGTCCCGTCAGCCAAGGTTCCGGCGGACCATGGATTCTTCGAACTGATCAAATAGTAAGGGGACTGGCTTTGGCCACCTGTCAAGGGCGCTGCCTCTCAAGGGCGGCGCCCTTTCCATTCCGCCAGACAGATCAGGCGTGCGGCGATTGCGCCTGCGCGCTGGTCATTCGGGCGATGAGCAGCTTGTTGAATTCCTCGGCTGGATTGCAGCCGGAAAGCTTCAGTTTGGTCTGGAAAGCCGCAACCTCGACCAGCCGCGCGATGTCACGGCCGGGCCGCACCGGGATTGCTATGTGCGGAATGTCGACACCGAGAACTTTTGCTTTTTCCTCATCGATACCGATCCGGTCAATGTCGGCTGTCTCGTCCCAGGACTTGAGAGTGACGACAAGATCGACGCGTTTGTCGCTGCGGATGCTGCGGATGCCGAACATTGCAGGCACATTGATGATCCCAATGCCCCGCACTTCCATGTGGTTGCGGGTGGC
>JAXDCU010000147.1:0-8392 GCA_034677645.1 Verrucomicrobiia bacterium | reverse complement strand
ACTCCAGAAGAGCCAACCGAGTTGGATAGGGCGTACCGCTTCACGTTGCGGCCTGGTCTGCGCGACGCCGGCGGCGCGCCTCTGCGTGCTCGCTTGGATGTGACGAAACGAACGCCCGGCTTCGGCGTGGTCCATTGCTGGCCGCCGTCCGGCAGCTCCAACGCGCCCGTGCTCCCATCTCTTACGCTCACGTTCAACAGTGATGTTGTGGCGGACACCGCCAAGTCACACATGTCCTTTCAAAGCCGTGACGGAGGGCAAGTGCCCGCCGTGGTCAATCAGATCACTAATTCGATGTCCGTCATGGGATTCCTGCCGCCATGGCTTCCGCATCAATCAGTGTCCGCCACCGAGACATGGGAACAGCAGTTCATGAGCGCGGTGGCAACGCGGGCAGCTGGCGCGCGCATCACAACGACAATCGCGAGCGCGGGGCTGGCGATGTCAGCGTCCAACTGTCTGGAGGTTGTGCCTGAGCGGCCGTTGCCGGTTGGGCGCGGATGGAAGCTGGTTTTGGCAGCGGGTTTGCCTTCGTCTTCGAAACGAAACCAGCTCAACCATCGCGTCGAGTTGGAGGTTGGCGACGTGGAGCCGTTTCTGGTGACGGGAATTGAAACACACAACTCGATTGGCGCGGGCAAGCAAATCGCCATAACATTTTCAAAGGCGCTGCCGTGGGGCGCCGAACTGACGAACGCACTCGATTGGGTCGCGTTCAAGCCGTCGCCCACAAACCTGTCCGCCGCGTCTAGCTGGAACAGCTTGTGGGTGGAGGGCGATTTCTCAGTAACCAACAGCTACGAGATTACCGTGGGCGCGGGTTTCCCGGCGGCCGAACCGGTCGCCCTCGCACGGGCCTATACCAACCGGATCAAGTTCGAGCCCGTGCCGCCGCGCCTTTATTTTCCCGGGTTTGCCGCCGAACAACTCAGCGTGGGTAGTCGTGAGTTTCCGTTGCTTTCGATAAACGTGGGCGAAGCTGACATTCGGGCGAAGCTGATCGACCGGCAATCGGTCATCCACGCTTTGCGGGGGTATCGCAGTTATTTCAAAAGCAACAGCGGGGATTGGGACGCCGTCGAACCCTACAGAGAAATAGACTACAACCTTGTTCCCGGCCGCACGCTCCGCACGAATCGTTTCGTGTTCTCGAACTTGACGGATGTCGCTGTGGAAACACCGCTGCGCTGGGACGACATTCTCGGCGGTCGCATGGCCGGTGTGGTCTTTCTCGAGGCCCAGTGCCACACAAACATCGGCGAGGCGCCAATTCGGATTGGGACTGAGGCTATTGTCCAGGTCACCGATCTTGGCATGGCCTGGAAACGATCATCGCGGGAAGCGGTCGTGTCACTTTTTTCTCACGCGAGTGGGCGCTGCGTGCCGGGAGCAATCATGCGCGCTCTGGACGACGAGAACACGGTTTTGTTCGAGCAGCGCACCGACAGGGAGGGATTGGCGCGGCTCCCTCTCTCCACGAATGCTTCCTGGCTCATGGCCGAATCGGGCGAGGACCTGCATGCCGCCGAGATTGGCAGGTTCGATATTCCGCTCTACCCATTTGGCCTTCGCAGGGAATACCCGACTTACCGTGACACCCGCCGCATCGGGGCGTTTGTTTTTGTCGACCGTCCCGTTTACCGGCCAGGCGACACTGTGCAGCTCAAGGCGATCGTTCGGGAGTGGGGCGATGGGGGCTGGGTGGTGCCAGCAGGCCGGGCAGCGAGACTCGAATGTTACAACGGGCGCTCCCAGTTGTTCTACCAGACTAATCTCTCGCTCAGCGCCCTTGGCTCTCTGGCTCAATCAATCCCGCTCCCGACTGTTGGCCTTGGGCACTATTACGCTAATCTGCGGGTCCAAGGCGAAGAGACCAGTGTCAGTTTCGCCGTGCAGGAGTATAGGCCGAACGCGTTCGAGTTGAAGCTCGCGACGCCGTCTTCAGTTCCAGCCGAGGAGCAGCCCAAAGTCACGGTGTCAGCCGATTACTTTTTGGGTCAGCCGGTGCCAAAGGGGCATCTAACCTGGTCAGCACACTGCGCGGATTTGGGGTTCCGGCCTGATGGATTTGAAGACTACGAGTTCTGCGGCGCAATCTGGCAGGAGGAACTCGATCGGCGCCCTGGGTCTTTCGAGGTCTCTGGCGAGATGATGTACTCGGCGCGCGCAAACTCCGCAATCGCCTTCGATGTGCCGACGAATCCGAAGGCGCCTCAGCCGCGCGAGTGCCGCATCACAGTCGAGCTCACCGACCTCAACCAGCAAACGATATCCAGCAGCGCCGCATTCGTCCGACACAGTTCGGATTTCTACCTCGGCTTGCGGGAACTCGCCGGTGTCGTGCGCGCCGGGGAAATGGTACCACTTGAACTTGTCGCCGTGCAGCCCAACGGAGAGCCGGTCCTCGATCCTGTCAAGGCGCGCCTCACAGTCCAGCGAGTTGACTGGCACACTGTCCGCGTGGAGGCAGCCGGGGCCGTGGCTTCCTACCAGAACGAGGCTGAACTGCTTGCGGTGGACGAATGGGACACCGCCACGCGGCGTTTGGAGCTTTCGGACGGTCGATGGCAAGTGGCTGAAGACGAAACGCGGCCGCCTCTCTTCAAAGTTCCTGCCCCGGGCGAGTATCTCATTGAGGCCCGAGCGCGGGACGCTTCCGGGCGTGACGTTGTATGCGCGGTAATATTGACCGCCCAAGGCGATGAGCAAGTAGCGTGGGACTATCGCGACGGCGTCCGGATCGATCTCGAGCCGGACAAGACCTCGTATCGCCCTGGGGAGACCGCCGTGCTATTGGTCAAGACGCCAATCAGTGGCCAGGCGTGGGTCTCAGTCGAACGCGAGGGAGTCCTCAGGTCGTGGATCACGAACCTGACAGGCACGGCGCCGGCCATCCACGTTCCCATCCAGACCAACGACGCGCCAAATGTGTATGTATCGGTGATTCTCGTCCGTGGCGCGAGTGACTGCGCCAAAAGTCCCAGAGTGCCCGAATACAAGATCGGCTATCGGGAAATCGAGGTCGTTCGCCCGGACCAGCAACTGGATGTCAACCTCAGGATCGGCGCTGAGGAATATCGGCCCGGAGAGCGGGTCCGCGTGCAGGCGCGGGTCCGCGAGTGTGACGGGCGCGCCGTGCGTTGCGCGGAAGTTACGCTCTTTGCCGTTGACGAAGGAGTGCTGAGTCTCACCGGGTTCGACGCGCCAAATCCAGCCGCGGTGTTCCAGTCCTCAAGACCACTTGAAGTCCAAAGCGCCATCACTCTTAGGCGGCTCTTGCCCGAAGAACCCGAGAAGTGGACATTCAGCAACAAAGGCTATCTAGTCGGCGGCGGCGGCGGACGCGGCTTGGCGCGCCAGAAGTTCGTCGCCTGCGCGTTCTGGAAAGCCGATTTGGTCACCGACGACGCTGGACAAGTGGAGGTTGAGTTCGATGCGCCGGACAGTCTGAGCCGGTACCGCGTGATGGCGGTCGCGCACACGGCAATCAGCCAATTCGGGCGAAGTGATGGCTCTTTTCTCGTCAACAAACCGCTCATGATAGAGCCGGCATTGCCTCGGTTTGCGAACGTTGGGGATAGCGTCTTGGCCCATGCGGCTGTGTTTAATCGCACTGACACTCCGAGGGAAGTGGAGGTGAAACTGGAGCTCGACGCAACGGCGAGGCTTGATTCCGCGGCAGCCAAAGACATGGCTGGCCGCGAGACCCTGCGAGCAACTGTTCCCGCGAACGATGGCGTGGCCGTGGATTTCCCGGTGCGTTTCGTCGAGACCGGCCAAGCAGATTGGCTATGGTCGGTTCAGTCGGTCGATAAAAGAGCCGCTGATTCGCCTGACTCCGGCGGAACCGCTGGTTTCGCGGACGCTGTGAGGTCAAAACTGACGGTGACATACCCGGCTCCAATGCTGCGTGAGATTCACCTGGTGCGCGCCAGATCAGGTGAAACCAATTTGCTAGATCGTGTAAACCCACAGTTGCTCGAAACCCGGGCGACTGTGATCGTGCGAGTCTCCACCAGCAGGCTGGCGGGTCTGGGCGAGGCTACGACGGAATTGCTCCAGTACCCTTATGGCTGCATCGAGCAAACCGCATCGAGTCTGTTGCCGTGGATCGTGCTTCGCGACACACCGATCGAACCTCTCACGGCTGGACGTTCCAGGGCCGAAGTGGATTCGGCGATTCAGAATGGCATCGGCAGGATGCTCGATATGCAAACCAGCGAGGGAGGTCTCTCATATTGGCCGGGCGGCATGGAACCGACGTTCTGGGGCAGCGCTTACGGCGGTGTGGTCTTGGCCTTGGCGCGAAATGCTGGCGTTCACGTGCCCACCAATAGCGTCGACTCGCTGGTGTCGTACCTTTCCGCCGGTTTGCGTGGCGGCGCTCAGAGTGTCGATGCCAGTGTGCTCGGTGAGCATTGTCTAGCGCTATACGCCCTCGCCCTGCTCGGCAAGTCCGAACCTGGCTACCACGAAACACTGTTCGCCAAGCGCAATCGAATGAGCGCCACGGCTCGCGCCTGGCTCAGTCTGGCCATCGTTGAAAGCAAAGGTCCGCTCGATCTCGTCGGACAGCTTCTGCGGGAGGAGCGGGAGGAGTCACAATCCTTGGCGAACGAGTTCTGCAATGAATCCAGCGCTCTTGCTATCAGATTGCTGGCATGGACCCGATTCAAGCCAGACGCGCCCCAGGTCGATCTGCTCGTGACCGAGCTGGTGGAGGCGGCTTCGCGAGGTCATTGGCAATCCACCCAGGGCAACGCATGGACCGTGTTATCACTGGCGGCCTACAGCGAGCGCGTCGAACAACGCCTTGCGCCAGTATCCGGCGAATTGACCTGGGGGAATCGCCGCGAACCCTTCGCTTTTGCCAGTGGCGCCGCGGCTGTGTTGGAGAAGACCTTTGCCTACTCCCCCGATCTCGCCGGACAACCGCTGACTCTCCGGCTCAGTGAAGGCCAGACCTTGTTCGCGCAGTCGTCCGTCGAAGGCCGACCGCGGGTGACATCCCAACCACGACAGGAACGCGGGTTCTCCCTGGCCCGCCGCTACGAAAAGCTCGATGACGAAAACAAACCGCGATCGATCGACTCGTTGCGCGTTGGAGATCGTGTCCTGGTGACTCTGACCATCGACAACAACGCTCGCGCGCGCTACGTGGCCGTGGACGATGCGCTGCCCGCGATCTTCGAGGCGCTGAATCCGGACTTCGTGACGCAACAGACCGCTGGCTCGCGACTGACCGAAGACTGGCTCAGCGATCATCGAGAGTTGCGCTCCGATCGGGCGGTGTTCTTCGTGGACGATCTCTTGCCGGTACGGCACGTGATCCGATATCTGGCCCGTGTGCGAGTGGCAGGCACGGCAACCGCTCCCCCGGCGAAGGTCGAGGAGATGTACCACCCTTATCGGTTCGGCCTGGCCGAGAGCGTTGTGCTTAGGTCCAGTGCGTTTGACTGATCCGCCGGTAATCAGCAATGTCTCCTCCGCGGAGGCGCGCTTGCTTGAACATCTCGGGTTTGGCGATGTCATAATCGCAAACCTCGGGTATCTTAGCCTCGTGCAGACGATCGGAGAACAACTTGCCGCGGCGCCTCAAATCAACCAGGTGTTAGTGCCTGACCTGTGGCAGCAGCAGGCTGTCGCCGCTCTGCGCGCTGGTCGAGATGTCATAGTACAGGCTCCCACCGGAGCCGGCAAGACACTGATCTTCGAGCTCTGGTCCAATCAGGGACGCAACCGTGGCCAGGCGATCTACACCGTGCCCACTCGCGCCCTGGCTAATGACAAGCTGGCTGAGTGGCGGGCTCGCGGTTGGGACGTCGGCATAGCAACAGGCGACCTCTCAGAGAATCTTGATGCGCCGGTGATCGTCGCCACACTCGAGACTCAGAAAAACCGCCTTGTCCGAGGAGATGGACCCGCTTTGCTTGTCGTCGATGAGTATCAAATGATCGCCGACCCGGACCGCGGCTTGAACTACGAGCTGGCCTTGGCCCTGGCGCCCCCGAAAACGCAACTCCTCCTCCTCAGTGGCAGCGTCGAAAACCCGCGTGACCTCGTCAAGTGGCTCAGCCGCATCGGTCGCAACGCCACGCTCGTGAGCCATCAAGAGCGTCCCGTTCCACTCGAGGAAGTGCACGTGAGCGAGCTCAACTATCACTTGCCATCCGAAATCCGAGGCGATTGGCCGCGTATTGTGGCAAGAGCGCTAGCGGAAGGGCTAGGGCCCCTCCTGATCTTCGCCCCGCGGCGACAAGCCGCCGAGGCTCTGGCAGCCGAGATTGCCCGCCAACTGCCGTGCCCTGACTGGCTGGTGCTGACTACGGCTCAGAAACAGATCGTGGGAGATCACCTGGCTCGGATGGTCAAATGCCGCGTCTCATATCATCACAGCGGGCTCAGTTACGCCGCCAGGGCTGGTATTGTCGAGCCCCTCGCGAAAGCCGGCCAGCTCCGCGTAGTGGTCGCAACAATGGGCTTGGCGGCGGGCATTAACTTCTCCTTGCGCAGTGTCGCGCTTGCTGGCGATTCATATCGCCGGGACGAATCCGAACAGCCGCTTCGCCCCGACGAAATCCTTCAGATGTTCGGTCGCGCCGGCCGACGCGGCATCGACGAGACCGGGTTCGTCCTTATCACCGACAATGAGATTCGACTGCTCGACGCCCACCCCGCCCATCTCACGCGCAATGGCATGGTGGACTGGAGCACATTGCTCGGATTGATGCGCGCTGCTGCCGAGCGCGGAGAGCCTCCTTTCCCCGTCGCCGTCCGCGCACAGGAACGCCTCTTCACTTCCAAACCGATTTGCCTGGGCGTCGAGGAATCTCTAAGAAATCCAGTGACGCCTTGCGGCCTGGGCACCGACGCCGAGCGCGCGCGCCATGTCCGCAAGCGTCAACGCGAGATGCTTAACAGCCGTGGCGAATGGGAACCATCGCCCCCTCTGAGTGCGATGCCGCTGCGCGATGTGTTCGTCGGCATCCGCACCCTTCCGTCCGCCAGCCCAAATTCAACGACTCTGGACTCTTCAGCGGAATCGCGGGTGGACACTGATTCTGGTCGGTCAGAATCGGCCTCAGGCGCGGGTTCGGCTCAGCCGCTGCCCCCCCTTCGGCCTGCGCTGACTGAGCCGGCAGCACTCCAGAAAGTCGGCGCCGGCACGCTGGTGGTGATCGAGGAGAAGAATGGCCTTCGAATCCACGGTCGTGCTCTGACTGTCGCGGAGCGCCTTGCGGATGACAGACTCGTGATTGCCAAGTGGGTGCGTCGTCTGACCAACTGGAACGGACGCATCACCACCCGCGCGGTCTGGCAGCAACGCCTCCTGCCCCTGCTCGAACAGCGCCTCAGAGCTCAGCGCACTCCCATGGTCCGCTTGCTTGAGTCAGTTAGAAAGGTCACTGTCCAGGTCGGCCTGGCCGACCTCGCCATCGAGGTGCCTGTGGACCGCCACGGCGTTGCGTTGTGGCGCCCGCTCGAACGCGAGGTGTTGGCCCATGACTGCGCGCGCTGCGCTCTGACGGAGCTCTGCCGGGGTTTGTCTCCTGCCAGCGGGGCGGCCACTCTTTGGCGACGGCTCGCGCTAATTGACGCATCGGGGGTCCCTACAAGGCGCGGCACGGTAGTGAGTTTCTTCTCCCAGGGCGACGGCCTGGCCATCGCGGCAGCACTGGAGGATGCCGATTACCCGATCAGCGAGCTGGTTTATGACCTCGCGAATCTGGATGCCGGCTTCAGGTTCTGCGGCGAAGAGAACCGCTGGGGCGGACGTCTTGCTGTTGCTTGTCACAACGCTTACGGGCTGCGGACAATACCGGGTTACCTCGAAAACGGTGTGCCTCCCAAATACGGCGCCGGAGCTGAGCAGATCGCCGCCGCCGCCCACCGCAACACGCTCAGAAAACACGAGTGGCTGACCGATTGGCTCGGACCAGGCGACATCGACCGCGCCATCATCGAGTGGCGCAGCTCGTTGCGCCAAGTCGCTCATGCCCCTGACCTCGATTGGCCACGTTGGACCGAACTCAAGCAGCAAGCCCTAACAATCCTCCGCGAGACTGAGTCCCCGACCATCACCCAGTTCCCGCCGCTCGAATTCCACCAAACCCGGCGTATTGAACATCGTCTGCTCCTACGCAGGCACTGAATTATCAAACACGACTCAAGACCCATGAAGAAAAGCCTGATACTTGCACTGGGCATTCTGATCGCCAATGCTGCCCGTGTCAGCGCGGCCGACGCGGTCGCGAACTATCAACAGCATTGCGCCAAGTGCCACGGCCAGGATGGCAAAGGCAAGACAAGGACGGGGATAAGACTTGGCGCGCGGGACTACACCGATTCGAAGGTGCAGGCCAGCGTGAAAGACGCCGAGTTCGTCAAGGCG
>JAXDCU010000146.1:0-8601 GCA_034677645.1 Verrucomicrobiia bacterium | reverse complement strand
CAAAACCTATCAAGGATCGACTCGAGTGATCGTCCCGACATTGCGAAGCAGCCTCGCGGCGGGGGAAGACTTGCGCCTCAAAATCGTCGCGCTGGCCGCGGGGCCGCCATCCGAGGTGTGGCTCTGGTGGCGACCGCTTGGCACTGGATCATTCGCGCCAGTGCCAGTGCGGCACATCGCTCGCAGTGTGTATGAAGCTCGCTTGACCGCCTCCCAGATCGCTGCCCGGGATTTTGAGTACTACGTCGAGGTTGTCCCTGCTGAGAGAATCCGCATTCGCTTCCCCTCGACCGCGCCGGCCCTGAACCAGAGCGTTGTGCTGATGGGAGCCAGTCTGCCAGTCCACTGAAAGCAATCGCCACTTGCGGGTGGATTCGCATAGAGCGCATTCCACCTCCCAGCATTCGCATGCCATCGACAGAGACCAATCTCGCGTCAGATGACTGTGCTGCCTGCCAGCGCTGTTCCGTGCTACGGGTATTGGACGCTGGTCAAGACGGTTCGCACCGACCAAGGCCCACGCCAGGAGATCGTCGCGACGTTGGGCAAGGAACCCGGACTGGAAAGCCGCACTCGCTACGCTTGGGAGCAAGTGGCCGATCTGCTGGAGGGACGGACCCCTGCGGTGCAAGGCCAATTGGGCCAAGACCTATCGCGTGCACCGCGGGCGCAATGGGCGCAGGTGGATTTGCGCGGCGTGTGCGTGGAGCGGGTGCTGGAGTTTGGGAAAGTATGTCTGGCGCTTTCGCTGTGGTGTCGACTGGGGTTACATACCCTGCTCAAAGAGATTATCGGGGCCGGCCACGAGGAGGTACCCTGGGAGCTGACCGCCTGCATTCTGACGGTGGCTCGATTCTGTGGACAGCGCGGCGAACTGGGTTGAAGTCCAGGAGGGCGTGGAAGTCAACCTGGTGGCGCATCCCTACGGGGGCACCGATGAACAGTTTGGCCTGTGCCGTTCGAGCGCACGGCGGGAAAAGGAAGTGGCGACCGTCCGCAGCCTGGACGTGGTGCTGCCGGTCAAAGAAACTCAAAGCCAGCAGACGCGGGAGCTACGGCTTCGGGTGGTCGCCCGGCCGGATCGCATGGTGGCAGAACTGTTGGTTCGGCTGGGATTGGATCTTCCAAGCGTTCCGAGGATCGTGCAAAATGTAGTGGAGAAGAACGGGTGGTGGACCTCAGAAAGCCCAGCAATTCCGCACTTTTGATTCCGCGACTGACGAAGATAGGCTAGCCCGCCCTGTGTTTTTGGTCGTTGCCAAACTCGCGTGCATATGCATCAAAGTTTGGCAGATGAGTAACGGTGATGTTTTAGACTGTGTTGCGGCGTTGCCATATGGTTGAGCGTTCACCTATGCTCGTACGAGCGCGGCGCGGCGCCCAGCACCCCGCTCAACAGCCACCGCTGTCTAATAAGTCTCGTAATAGTCAGAATACACTCTTCGTGACACCAGCGATCACACCAATTACAGCCTTCGTGACAGCAGTGATCACACCAATGGTTGACCCACATGTCTCGATTGGTTATTGAAAGGCGCCAGATGCGACCAACGCCATTCACTAACCCGCGGCGCACCCTGGGCCGGATGCTTCATTTTCTCCAAGGTGTATGGGCATCAAGCCTTCCCACAACGATCAGTGCTCTAACCATTGCCACAGGCATGACAGCGACCAATCCCGCCGACCCAGGACCGCTGGCAGTCGAATGGAAAGGGCCGCATGGCGGTCTGCCGCCGTTCGATCAGGTCCAGGTTTCACACTTCAAACCGGCTTTTGAGAAGGCCATCGAGGCTTATCGCGCCGAGACTCGCGCGATTGCCGAGCAGGCGGCTCCGGCCAGTTTTGACAACACGATTGCCGCGCTCGAGCGCAGCGGACGCGCACTCGACCGCGTCCAGTCGGTCTACGGGGTCTGGAGTTCCACAATGAGCACACCCGACTTCCGCGCCGTCGAGCAAGAGATGGAGCCAAAGCTCGCTGCCCTGCGGGACGAAGTCTTTCAGAATGAGAGACTCTTCCGGCGCATCGAGGCAGTCTACGAGTCGCCGGAGAAGACGAAACTTACGCCAGAGCAACAGCGCCTGGTGTGGTTGCACTACACGAATTTCGTCCGTGCCGGAGCGAAGCTCGACGCCCCCGGCAAGACGCGTGTCGCTGCTATCAATCAGCGTCTGGCGACACTGTACACCAGCTTCAGCCAAAACCTGCTCGCTGACGAGGAAGGGTACGCAACTGTCATAACCGACGGAGCCGATCTTGCCGGCTTGCCTGACTCGTTCCGCGCCGCTGCCGCGGCCCAAGGCGAGACACGCGGACGGAAAGGCCAGTATGTCGTCGCCAACACGCGGTCCAGCGTCGAGCCGTTCCTGACTTACTCGACTAAGCGCGACCTGCGCGAAAAGGTCTGGCGCCTGTTCATTAACCGCGGCGACGACCCTGGAGAACACGACAACAAACCGTTGATCGCCGAAATCATCCGGCTCAGAGCCGAACGAGCGGAACTCCTGGGATACCAGACCCACGCTCATTGGCGGCTCGAACACCAAATGTCCAAAACACCAGCCCGAGCCATCGAGCTGATGGAAGCGGTATGGTCACCCGCCATCGCCCGCGTCCGCGAGGAAGTGGCCGACATGCAGAAGATCGCTGATGCCGAAGGCGCTGGGATCAAGATCGCGCCCTGGGACTATCGTTTCTACGCCGAAAAAGTCCGCAAGGCGAAGTACGACCTGGACGAGAACGAAGTCAAACCTTACCTCCAGCTCGACAAGCTACGGGAGGCGATGTTTTGGGCAGCAGGCGAGGTTTACGCTCTTGCCTTCGCGCCAGCCGATGGCGTCTCGGTTTATCATCCGGATGTCAAGGTCTGGGAAGTGAATGGCGCGGATGGCGAGCACGTCGCGTTCTTCTACTTTGATCCGTACGCTCGCGCCGGCAAACGGTCTGGAGCGTGGATGAACGCCTATCGAAGCCAGGAACGCTTTGAGCGCAACATCACAACTCTGGTCTCGAACAACTCCAACTTCATGAAGGGAGCCGCCGGCGAGCCGGTCCTTGTGTCTTGGGAGGACGCCAAGACACTCTTCCACGAGTTCGGGCACGCCATCCACGGCCTGTGTTCGGATGTGAATTATCCGTCACTCTCAGGCACGAGCGTTCCGCGAGACTACGTCGAGTTGCCCTCGCAGATTAATGAACGCTGGCTCTCGACACCCGAAGTGTTGAACCGCTTTGCCCTGCACTACAAAACTGGCGAACCGATGCCCGCCCTCCTCATCGAACGTATCAAGAGCACCTCCAAGTTCAACCAGGGCTTCGCCACCACCGAGTTCCTCGCTAGCGCCATCATCGACATGCGACTGCATCTGGCTGGCGACCGCGCCATCGAGGCGGCCGCTTTCGAGCGCGACGAATTGGCGAAGCTTGGCATGCCGTCCCAGATCGTCATGCGCCATCGCCTGCCCCAGTTCGCACACATCTTCGGCGATGAAGGATACTCGGCCGCCTACTACAGCTACCTTTGGGCGGATACACTCACCGCCGACGCGGCTGAGGCCTTCCTCGAAGCCGGCGGGCTCTATGACAAAACAGTCGCCGCGAAGTTCAAGAAACACGTCCTCTCCGCCGGTAACACGATGGACCCTGCCGAGGCATACCGGCAGTTCCGAGGACGCGATGCTGGAATCGCCGCTCTGATGCGCGATCGCGGATTTCCGGTGCCTTGAAGGCCTTGCACATCCAAACGGACTCGCGATTGCACCCGCGGCTTGAGCTGGCGCCCGCGATCGACTAGGTTCTTTTCCGCAAGTGTCAATTGTATAAACTCGACCCCATTGTCCTCTGCCGTGAAACTTAACCTGCCCGTTTTCGCTGGTTTATTCTTTGCCAGCCTGGCGCTCCATGCCGCTGAGGCCACACGCTCCACCTTTGGCCAGCCTCCGCGCCCCTACCCCAGCCGCCTCCAGTGGTGGGCCGAAGCCCGTTTTGGCATGTTCATTCATTGGGGCCCCGTAAGCCTCAAAGGAACCGAGATCAGTTGGTCGCGCGCCAATACCAACCCCAAATGCCCAAACAAAGGCCCAATCCCCGCTGACGTTTACGACAATCTCTACAAGGAGTTCAACCCGACGAATTTCAACGCGGCGCAGTGGGTCGGCATCGCCAAGGCCGCCGGCGCCAAATACATCGTTCTTACCGCCAAGCATTGCGACGGCTTTCTGCTGTGGCACTCGCAAGCGAGCGACTATAACATTTCATATACGCCGTTCAAACGAGACGTATGCGCCGAGCTCTCCAAGGCAGCCCGCGCCCAGGACCTCAAGATCGGCTGGTACTTCTCGCCCATGGACTGGCGTGACGCGGATTTCCGCACGGAGCGCAACGCGGTTTTTCTGGATCGGCTGCGGTCGGAATTGCGCGAGCTGCTCCGCAACTATGGCACGATCGATCTGCTCTGGTTCGATTGGGACGGACACGAACCTCTTTACGATCAGGCGCGCACGTACGAAATTGTGAAATCGCTTCAGCCGAACATAATAATCAACAACCGACTTGACCTCGGCGCCGGCAACAACGATCGCCAGATTCTCTCGCCCCACGCGGATTATTACACACCAGAACAACACGTCGGAGCCTATGACGATCAGCGCCCATGGGAATCCTGCATGACGACATCCCGCCGCTCGCAGTGGGCATGGGGCGGGCCTGACGACGGCGTGAAGTCAACTGAGACATGCCTGGCCATGTTGATCCGCTGCGCCGGCGGCGATGGCAACATGCTACTCAACGTGGGCCCAACCCCGACGGGCGAAATCGCGCCAGAGCAGGCGAACTTGCTCAGAGAAATGGGCGCGTGGTTGACCAAGTACGGCGAGAGCATCCACGGCACGCGCGGGGGACCGTTCAAGCCGGGCGATTACGGCGTCTCAACGCGCAAACACAACACGGTTTACCTCCATGTCCTGGACTGGCCCGGCGACGCACTCAAGCTGCCGCCCATCCCCAGAAAGGTTCTGCGCGGTCGCATGTTGTGCAGAGGCAAGCTCGACCTGCGCCAGACGGCGTCGGGTATTGAGGTCTTCGTTCCTGAAAGCGACCGTCAACCCTTGGACACAGTCGTGGCGCTCGAACTGGATGGCTCAGCGCTTGACCTCGTGGCCGTGGATGTGCCCGGCGCGGTATCCTTGACGACCAAAGCCAGGGTCACAGCATCCAATACCTACCAGAGCCAGCCACAGTACGGTCCCGACAATGCAGTGGATGGCAACAACGACACCCGCTGGGCGACTGACTCTGGCGCCAAATCCGCCTGGCTGGAGGTGGATTTCGGCAAACCTACAACCTTCAATCGCGCAACGATCAAACAGGCGTACCCCGAGCTGCGCCGCATCCGCAAGTTCGCCATCGAGTATTGGCACGACGAACGATGGGTAACGTGTTACACCGGCGAAAACATGGGCGCGAAACTCGCCGCCACATTCCCGCCCGCGACGGCTCAGCGCGCGCGCCTCAACATTACTGAAGCCGCCGATGGTCCGACGATATGTGAGTTCCATCTCTTTGCGCCGTCAGAATAGAAACCGAACATGCTTCCTTGTCCGCCCACAAATGGCGCCGGAGTTGACAAAGAAATTCCCAGCCAAATACTCAAAGCCAACCTCACCGGCTCCATGAAAGCTTGTGCATGGATTTTCGCCGCCGCACTCGGCGGCCTGCTCGCGGGATGCAGCGATCCGCGTCCAGACCGCGTCCCGATTGCGACCGGCTCCGCCCCCTTGGATCGCGCTCTTCAACCGGTGCGCGCGAAGTACGCACCCGACCCACACCTCGATATTTTTCGCGTTCACACCGCACGGATTGGCGGCGCGCTCGTTCTAACCGGCGACGTCGCCAGCGCCGCCGCGAAGGCCGATGCGCTTGCCGCGGCCACTGCCGCTGGCTTCGCCGTCGCCGATCGCGTTTCCGTGTTACCGGACCCAGCCCTAGGCGAAGCGACGTGGGGACTGGTTTCGCTCAGCGTCGCTACCGGCCGCGAGAGGCCTGAACACCAGGCCGAGATGGGCACGCAGGAATTGATGGGGCATTGCCTCCGGGTCTGGAAACGCTCGGCAGGTTGGTGCCTGGTGCAGACGGCGGATCGCTACGTTTGCTGGATGGATGATGGCTCGTTTGAGCTTCGCACCGCCACTGAGGCCGACGCGTGGAATCAATCGCTTCTTCTCATTGTCACTGCGTTCGAGGACCTCGTGCTGGAGAACCCGCAAGCGGATGCGCAACCCGTGACTGATGTCGTGACGGGATGTCTCCTCAAGAAGATCGGTGAGGCTGGCGATTGGCACCAGGTTGAGTTGCCCGATCGCCGAGCTGGCTATCTGCCGAAGAAGTCCGCCGAGGACTACGCCGCGTGGAAACAATCGCGTAGAGCCACGCCGGAGAACATCGAGCGCACGGCGCGATCACTGTTGGGGCGTCCTTATCTCTGGGGAGCTAACTCGCCAAGAGGACTTGATTGTTCGGGATTCACCAAGTTCGTCTTTTTCCTCAACGGCGTCAGCCTGAACCGCAACGCGAGTCATCAAGCCCGCCAAGGCACGGAAGTCCCGCTCGATCCCAGCCTGAATAACCTTAAGAAAGGCGACCTGCTCTTTTTCGGCACTCGCGATGGCCACGGCCAACCCCGACGCGTGACGCATACTGGCATCTACCTGGGCGACCGGCTTTTCATCCATTCGTCCGAGCGCGTGCGGATCAATAGCCTCGATCCCGCGTCACCCATCCGTGACGAACACCGCATCCGCACGCTGCTTTGCGCGCGGCGTGTTCTGCCGACGCAATAGACCGCGGTGAGATCGGGTGTCTCGTAGCGCGGCGCAGCCGCCGCCGGATCATCCGGGGCGAGATGACTGCCGAGGTCGCATTGACGCCATTGCCCCGCGCCACGCTGTGCGAAGCGCATGAAAAAGCTTAACTCCCCGTTTCGGTTGCTGCATTCTCGCTCCGTGCAGGACAAGTCGCCCAATCGAGACGCGGCGGACCAGTCTACGCGGAGCGAGAGCGGGCAGGCCAAACGGCTCGGCAGCGGTTCCGCCGAATCAGCGGATTCGCGTTGGGCTCGTGCGGAGCGGGTGGCCAGGCAAGTGTCGACCGGTGACAGGTCCAGGATGCCTTTCCTGGAGCGGCTGGCGCGGCCATTCCTTCAGTATCCGATCCTCCATATCCTCGTGGTCGATCCATTGTGGACGGCAGTGGTTCTGCTGATGCTATTCATAGGGCTGGCCGGGGGCGCGTCGATGCTCAAAATCTGGGTGCGAACACCACCTGGATTCACGCCAGTGGTGCGCGTCAGCAGTTTGGACCTGATTCAAGCGTGGTCTTTACGTCGCACGGCTGAGCGCGCCGAGAGAGAGGGCGACAACAAAGCGGCAGTAGATGCATGGCTGGGCGCGATTGGCCAGGATAATGCCGACGTCTCGACGTTGCGGCGCGGTCTGGTCGCGGTGTCGCGCGGCGAAGACCCCGATCGCCGGAGAGCCGGCCAGATTCTCAGCCAGGTTCCGTGGCTACTTCGCTTGAGCCGAACGAACGAGGCTGACCTCAGAATCGCAACCCAACTGTATAGCAAATACGATCGGTGGGCTGAATTGGAGGGACTTCTCAGACCTCGACTCGGACACATGACTCCGGATGAGGAGAAGGCGTACATCGGCGCCTTGTTTTGGCTGGGACGAATCGACGATTTCACCCAAGCCTGGGACAAGTCCAAACTCCCGCTCGCGGAGGACCCCGATCTGCAAGTCTGTAATATCGCGCGTTTGGTTGCCTGGGGCCCGCCCGAACAGGCGGCTGAAGGGCGACGTCTCCTGGCCGCGGCGCTGGAAGACCCGGCGCTGGTGATCCAGGCTAATCGCGCCAACCTGATCGTGACTGCCGCTCTGCTCGACGCGCCAGGGTATGAACGGTCCTTGCTCCGACTTCAAGATGCCAGAGCCGAGCAGCTCACGGATGTGATAGGGTACTGGAGTCTGCTGGCGAAGGTCGGCCGCCGCCCAGAAGCTCGGAAACTGGCCGAAGAGTATCCTTACCCACCGGTGATGCCCTGGGACGTCTTGGACCTTGCCTCGGGGTATTTGGAACTTGGGCTTGAGGATTTGGCGTGTCGGTTCATGCGCCGCTACGTGCCTGAGTTCGGTCGTTCGCCGGCTGGCTGGTCGATTTCAATGTGGGTTATCTACGGTAATCTGCTCTTGGAACTGAGACGGTATGACGATTTGCTCGACATGGTTGTGGAAGTGCGTCGTGTTACGGCGGCCTTGATGGTCCTGCGCGGCTATGTCAGTTTCCTCGAAGGCCGCGCACTGCTCGCACAAGGTTACGTGGACCTGGCTACCGCCAGTTTCGAGCAAGCATCGAACGAGGATTTTCCAACGCCGGATGTCGGACTGCAAGTGGGCATAACGCTTCTTCAACTGGGCTATCCGAAGTTGGCCAAACCGGTGCTGGAAAGACTGGAACAGGACCTCCCCAACGACGTGCGGCTGTGGCAAGCGCTTGTGGAAGTCCAAATCCTCCTGAGGGAAGACAGCGTGCTGTTCTACAAAGCGG
>JAXDCU010000145.1:0-7500 GCA_034677645.1 Verrucomicrobiia bacterium | reverse complement strand
GACATGCTCGACGATGAGGTCCGTGCCGGCGAAGTGATTGACGAACGGACGCCGCCTCGAGTTGTACATGGTGTCCGTCAGGTCACGGACCAGAACGACATTCTTGCCAAGACCGACCATGGCGCGGATCGAGAACGGCCTTCCCAAGACACACATGTTCGCATGGACTCCTAGAACAATCACATTCTCGATGCCCCCCTCCCCCATGAGATTGAAGACTTCCTCGCCGCTGTCGCTTATGGCGTCTTCTGGCGCGATCTCGATAGTAGCGATCTGGCAGCGCCACGCACTTCCTTGGGCACACCGCGGTTCATCGTCGCAACCGCCGTCAGAATCGTCGATCGGCAGCGCGCTTTCCTTGGATGCGTCTAGGGGTCTCCAATTGAATATTCCAGGAGGCGCGGATGCTTTGATGGATTTGCGGGCGCGTTGTCTTTGGGGGTACGACTCATAGTATTTCATCGTACCGCTTGGTGCGTGGATGATCAGCGCGCCTCGGCCGCGTGCCGCCTTCAAGAACTCGTTCACACGCGGGGCCATTTCCGTCACGCGAGCCGTTGCGCCCTTGCACCAGTGCTGATCCCACATATCGCATACGACGACCGCGGTCTTGGCGCCATTCCAGTCGATCGCGCGATAAACGACGGTTGCCGGGCCGGTTGTCGAGCCGGCGGATTGCCGGAGGCGCGCATTGAAACTGAGCTGTTCGGCATTGAGCGAGAGAGACACAATACACGTCGCAAGAAGTGTCATGACTTTGCATGAGTCTCTCATTGCTTTGTCCTCGGCAAGTATCAGAGCCGGATTCGGGCGTAACTGATCGTCGTGGGGAGTCCAGCGCGCGTACCCAGCAGGTCCAGGCAACGTGACGGCGCGCACCCGGCGCGGACAGTGGCGGTGAAGTAGCTGGTGAGGGGGTGCTGCAAGGGGACGGTGACCGGGTCAGTGATTCGTCCGTCTCGGAGAATTTCGATCATGCGGTTTTCAGAGATGCGCTTTCCTTGCGAGTTGACGCCGCTGACATAGTAGAAGACCAGAAGGCGCTTGTCTGGGAGGACATGAAAACGGGGCATTGAGGCGAGGCCATCTGGCCTGCCTTCATCGACCGCGGCAAGTGTTCGACGGAATGCGACACGGCCATGCCGGACGATCGCGTAGTTCATCTCATGGCGCTGCTTTTCCGCTGGAAAGAACTTGCCGCGCAACCGTTCGTCCAGGGCACGTTCCGTCCAGACGATGTGAACGCGACCGTCGGACGCGACCCACATGTCGCCTGGCATGACCCAGCCACATGTCTTGTCACGGCTTGCTATTTCCAGCCAGTTTGCGAACGGCTTGTCGCGGATGTCAGGCGACCATGTGTAGAAGAGGCGGCGAAAATAATAATCCCATTCACTCCCCGTCAACTTCTTCTTGAAGTCACGCCATTTCGCGTATGGCTCGACTATGTCGCTTACGCCAGCGAAGTGGACGGCGTGATCGATCAACGCGACGTTAGGGTAGCAAACGCGTATCGGCTGGGGTTTGTCGTACTCCGCGCCCCATGGCCAGTCGAGCCGGCCTTTCGCAGGCCAACGGCGGTTCTTGTCGCGGAACGCGAACTCCGCGTGGGTGTACCCGATGTTTTGGAATAGCACCAACTCCCCCGATCGCCCGTCTGCCGCGAAACTGCGATAAGAATGCTCGGTGAACTGTGGCGCACCGTTCCACTCCGGGGCCAGAGTCGCCAAAGGCCTTCCCAGTTCAGGCAACTTGAACTCGAGAATCTCAGGGCGCGCGGGACCGCCGCCGGAGTGGCCAGGTGGCGTTAGGGTCGGATTGGCCGATAGAAACAACCTGCTCGCCTCGGGAAAGCACACCAAAGGACATGGCTCGCGCGTGCAGCCGTTTGTGTCGGCCGCAGTTTGCCGCCATCCGCTCTTGTCACGGCGCCAGAGCGTCCAGCGGCAGTTGTTGAGCGGAGGTGTATTGGTGAGCGTGTCGAGGCCGCTAGCCACCACGTCTTGCCCTAAGCGCACAAGGCATGTCGATCCGTGGCACCACATTGGACCCGCTCCGTTGTTGGCAGGCTCGTGCTCGTAAAGGTTCTCCTCGATTTCGACTACCGGCATGAGTGGCGTCGTGCTTGCCCCACGCACGGATACTCCGGCTGCGATGAGAATGAGCCAAATCGCGCGCAAGTGCGCTCCAATGACGTTCGCAATCACAAACGCAGCGAATGTTCGTCGCCTGTTGCGCCGAGCCGGGGCTGGGGGTTCTTCCGGAGAATTCACGGAACAGCATTCCGGCTCGCTCTTAAGCCGCTTCCTACGGGCGAGAGCGACAGCTCTTGAAGACGAAACCGGCCAAGGTGTGGAAACCGGCGCCTGCCACCATGACAAGCAGGAACAAGCAACCCAGCGTCAAACGAATCACTGCTTCGTTGACGCCGATATCCACAAGCAACTTCCTGAACCCGACGACCAAAAGCCCGCCAGCCAAGGCTCCGATGGCGCTCCCAACTGGCTTGGACATGACTGCGCCTCCAAGAGCCGCCGCTAGCAAGACGTCAAACTCAGCCCCCACTCCCTGCATGGATGACGCCGACTGAAACCGGGTTGTCTGAATCAAGCCGGCCAAGCCTGCCAGGCAGCTCATGGCTATATACGGCAAGCCGGTGAAGAATAACCGACCAAAGAACGATCCGGCGCTGCTGTGGTTAGTTCGACACCGCCGACCGCCGAATCGCGTAAACTGCGCGAGCACCTCAACCGTGACCGCCACAACGACTACTGCCAGCCAGCCAATTAGGATCAGGGCCGGCAAGATGTCAGACAAAGGACCTGAAACAAACAGGACGGCGTCTTTCGTGATCAGTGAGCTGAGGGCGCGAACCGCGACGGCGGTCGCCAGGGTCACCAGGACGGCATGCAGGCCGGCCAGACCGACAAACAGGAAATGGATCAAGCCGACCGTCAGAGCCGATCCCATGCCGAGCAAGAAGGCCACAGGCCAGTCCATGCGTTCCTTCAGAGCCCACGCGGCGACAGCGCCCGTCAGAGCCATAACGGTCGCAACTGACCAATCGAGGCCGCCCCTCCGGAGCAGCAGAACCATGGTTGGAGCCATGAGAGCCATTGGCAACCACGCGCGACTCAGGTCCCGAAGAGAATCGGGCGAAAGGAATCCCACCGAAACACAGCGTGCGATGGCGAAAAAGACAACGAGCCCCAGCAGCAACAGACATAGCCAAATCAGACTGCCAGCCAAGCCGCCCCCTTCGCCTCCTGAAACCGCTCCGTGGCCAGTCGAATCGGTCGCGCTGTCGGGATGACGTGCTCCAAGGGACCTGATATGCTCATTCATGCGATGATCCTCCGATCGGCGCCGCGACACGGGAACTCAAATGGAATCCTCACCAAACAGAATCTTCCGGAACCGTGCACGGCGCTCAACCGCGGTAGATGATCTGCAGAGCGTAATCGGTCATCAGTTTCTGCGTGGCAATGTCGAGGTGCGTGTAACTCAGCGGCGTGATGCTTACTATGTTAGGCTCGCCCACCCTGTTGAGGAACTG
This sequence comes from Verrucomicrobiia bacterium, assembly GCA_034677645.1. Lineage (GTDB taxonomy): Bacteria > Verrucomicrobiota > Verrucomicrobiia > Limisphaerales > J093 > JAAYVR01. The sequence continues at coordinate 3,944 of JAXDCU010000145.1, read as the reverse complement.
TGAAACGAATTCCTCGTAGCGGTCGTGGCCTACCTCGATGCAATCGCTGTGACGGAAGATGCGCATCTTGAGTTTGCCTCGGTCGGCCTCAAGCTCCTCCTGGGCTTGGGTCGGTTTCTGGATGAGGACCTCAGCCGGCACATCGCGGACGGGGACGCTGAAATGATGTTCGACCCTCGCGGAGGCCGATGAGGCTATCGGGTTGAGCGGGTGGATGTTGGTGACATCCGGGATCGGGACGGATATCTCGGAGTGGCACGTCGGGCATTGTATTGTCTGCCCCGCCGCGGAGGCATCGACCGCCAGTTCTTGTTTGCAGTTTGGGCAATGAAACGTGAGGTCCATAACTATCAGCGCGATTTTACAGTATCAGAGGCTCAGAATACCTGCACTTGCCCAAGGGCGCCAGCAAAAACGATTCGCGCCTAGCTCTCGATCTATTCTTGGATACCCGATGTTCCTTCCTCTCCTTCTAATCGGACTACCGCGCCCACTCGCAATCTCAATCCTCTTTGCACTACTATCTCGCGGAATCCTCGTGGTCGGCGGAGATTCCCCGGCTTTGGAATCCTCTCGTTGTCAAGACCTTGAGCCGGCGACGCAGTCGCCGCATACAGGGCGGCGTGGGGAATGGGCTGCGATGCAACCTCGCGATCTTCTCGACCGGATCGTTCAGTTGCGGCTGAGCCGCGCTGTGATGCCTAGGATCAGTTTGATCGCCGCGGCGATGCCACGGGCCGCATCGGCACTGAGTCCTTCGCCGACGCCACAGTCGCGTACGTTGACGCGCACGAGCCACGCCTCAGGCCGTCGGCCGTACAAGGCCTGGGCGATTGCCAGCAAAGCGGCTGGCCTCATCACATGCTCAAAGACCTGTGGCATCTCCGCTTCGCCGATCGGGCGGGAGTCCGCGGTGCCTGGCTGGCCAATCAGCGATGCGTCCACGAATACCACCGCCCTCGCCTGGGCGACCAACTCCGCCAAATCCGGCGTCAACTGGCGGCGGACAAGAGTGCGCACTCGCTGTAACCCGAGCGCTTTTACACGCCGCGCAACGATCAAACCAGCGGCATCATCGCGGCGCATTTCATTGCCGTAGCCAATGACAATGAGACCGAGCTGTCTCCGTGCCGAGGGCTTGTGCTGCATGAGTGTCAGGACCCTGCTTCATTCTGGAAACACTTGGCGTCCAGTCGCGTCACATTTGAGCTTCCGGACAACAGTCGTCATGCCCAACACATTTCAGCCGCGACTGACTTTGTGAAGAGTCTTGCCTTCCGGGTCGAGCAATGTGACCTCCAAAGCCATGCGTCCGTCCGCATGCGTGGAACAACTCAGACAAGGGTCGAAGGCTCGGATTCCGGCTTCGACGCGGTTGAGCATCGGCTCGGGAATGGAGGGGCCATGGATGTAGTGGCGGGCGATCTGCGCCACAGTGCGGTTCATGGCCAGGTTGTTTTGACCGGTGGCGATGATGAGGTTCACGCGCTCGACAATGCCGTGTTCATCAACGCGGTAGTGGTGGAAGAGAGTGCCTCGTGGAGCTTCGCTAACACCGATGCCCTCAAGTGCATTAACGCCTGCATTGGCTCGGAGATTCCGATCCAGGATTCGTGGGTCGTCCAGCATTTCCCCGATACGTTCCACGCAGGCCAGAATCTCAATCAGGCGGGCGTAATGGTACATGAACGACGAATTCACGGCGCCGCGGCCTTGGGCCTTGAATTCGACCAGCTCGGCGTCGGCCAATGGCGTGCCCATTCGCTCGGCGAGATTCAGACGGGCCAATGGACCGACCCTATACATGCCACCTGGGTATCCAAGCGGACGATAGTAGGGAGACTTCAAGTACGAAGACGACTCGACCGTTTCGCCGATGATTTCCTGGTAACGCGTCGGATCGACCTGGTCATCGATGATATTCCCGCTGCCATCCATTATTCGCAGGCGGCCATCGTAATGCTCCCAACTGCCGTCAGGAGTCACCAAGCCAAGGAACAGGCTCGGGAAATTGCCAAATACCCGCACTTCACGTTCGTGCGTCTTGAGCACTGACTTGAACCGAGCGAGCGCGTCAAGCGCGGTCTCGCGGGCTTCTCCCAACTGTGCTTCGAGCCTGTCGCGTCCAGCGGCGGTAAGCGACGTGCGCACGCCCCCAGGAACCGCCCATGCGGGGTGAATCCTTCGCCCGCCCAAAGTCTCAATAATCTGCTGGCCGAACTGCCGCAATCTGATGCCGCGCCGGGCGAGGTCGGGGTTGGCCGCGATGAGTGCAAAAACGTTGCGTCGTTCAGGCGGCAGGTCCCAGCCAAGCAGGAAATCAGGCGCACTAAGGTGGAAGAAGCTCAATGCGTGCGACTGGATGATCTGGCCCAGATTCATCATCCGTCGTAACTCGATTGCCGGGGGCGGAATCTCCACCGCCAGAATCTCGTCGCATGCCTTGGCGGACGCCAACAAGTGGCTTACCGGGCAAATGCCACAGACGCGTGCTGTAATGCCCGGCATTTCGGAAAATGGCCGGCCCTCGCAAAACCTCTCGAAACCGCGGAACTCCACAACGTGAAACCGGGCATCGGCCACATCTCCAGCCGCGTCCAACTGGATTGTGATCTTGGCGTGGCCTTCGATGCGAGTGACTGGGTCGATCTTGATCTGTTGCGCCATGAAAATGAGTTGTCTTCTTTGTATTGCCAGTTCACCCGAAGCGGAGGTCCTCCCCGCTCAGTTGCGGCGCCCGACCGGCGATGATCTCTTCCAACACTGTCCTTATGCGGCGGGCGGACGGCGGACAGCCCGTCAGAAAGTACTCGACCGGCACAACCTTGTGAACGGGCAAAACCTGGTCGAGCAACGATGGGACTATCCCTTCTTGTCTTGGGACGTGCGGCTTGAGATTCGCGCCATCCAAGTAGGATCGGCTCAGGACGGGTTCGGCCGTGCCGAGTGGATTGCGCATGGCGGTTACGTTGCCTGTCACGGCGCAGTCGCCGAACGCCGCGAGAGCGCGTGTCCGCGCCCGGATAATGTGGACCAGTTCCAGATTGTCGGTGTTAGCAATGGCGCCCTCGATCAGGCAGACGTCAACGTTCTCCGGGTATTGCTTGTAATCCACGACAGGGCCGTAGACAACGTCCGCCATCGAGGCCAGCTCGATAAGCCACTCGTCCATGTCCAGGAAGGACATGTGACAGCCAGAACAACCTCCAAACCAGACCGTGGCCAATCTCAAACGATCCATTGCTTCATCTCCCGTGCGGTAACGATGTACTCGAGACGCGTCCGGTCGCGCTCCATCTCGGACACAGTGACGCCGCGGTTGAACAGGGCGCCGGTCGGACATGCGGCAACGCATTTGCCGCACGCGGTGCAGGTAGCCGACTCTCCCCAGGGCTGGTTGAGGTCGGAGATAATCCGTGCCTTGCTGCCGCGGCCGGAGACGCTCAATGTTGCGGCGCCCTCGACTGACCAACAGGCCCGCACGCAGCGCGTGCACAACACGCACCTGTTGTGGTCCAATCCAAACAGCCGGTGTGAAAGATCAACTTCGAGCCGCGGGTGCAGATAGTCAAACCGCACATTGTCCATCCCGTGTTCGAGCGCGAGGTCCTGCAACTCGCAATGACCATTCGAGACACACACGGCGCAGACGTGATTTCGTTCCGCGAACAGCAGTTCGAGAATCATGCGTCTGTACTTTCTGATTCGATCCGATGGTGTATGAACGACCATGCCCTCACGGACGAGGGTCGCGCACGCGGGTTGAAGCTTAGAGCTCCCCGCAATCTCAACCAAACACAGCCGGCATGCGCCGATGTCCTGTATCCCTCCAAGATGGCAAAGCGTCGGAATCCGAATGCCAGCGTCCCGCGCGGCGTCCAGGACTGTCTCGTCCTCTCCCGCGCTGATCAACTGACCGTCAATCGTGAGTGTCTTGGCTGCCA
>JAXDCU010000144.1:0-7874 GCA_034677645.1 Verrucomicrobiia bacterium | reverse complement strand
GTGGAGTCATGACTCTCGACGGGCTCGAGTACGCAACAAATCTGCGCATGGTCAACTTGGTGGGCAATGCCGTTGGCAGCCTGGCGCCCATCACACCTCACATCGAGTTTGCCACTGGCGCGTTGTTGGGGTGGAGACGCATTAACTACCTCGCAATAGACGGCAATCCAATCGCCGACCTCGCGCCTCTGGCCACGTGCGTCGATCTCCGTCGGCTGAGCGCTGACTACCATGGCGTGACGGATTTGACACCGTTGGCGGGCCTGACGGTGTTGGATTTCCTAAGTCTGGCGGAGCAGACGCCCGGCTTGCCCGGGATCGCGCCCATGATCGCGTTGCGCGGGCTGACTCAGCTCAAATGGCTCGATTTGTCTGGCGATAGGTTGACGAATGTTTTGCCCCTGCAAAGCCTCGTCAGGCTTGAGTACTTGGATTTGTCGGATAACCGCATCCGAAGCATCGAGGGCATTGTAGGCCATCACCTGCTCGATGACGGCGACGTGGGCTACACCGAAACGGCGGGTGGTTGGCTGCGCAACATCAACCCAGTCGCGACAGCATTCGAACTGGACTATCGCTTCACTCCGGCCGCGCTCTCCGGCCAGAGTCTGGCCACCTGGAAATTCTCCGGCCTCACGCCTGGCGAGTACCAGGTACTGGTGACGTGGCTTGATCACTCGAGTCGAACATCAGTCGCGATTTACGCCGTGGGCGCGGAGATGGTGTTGGTGGACCAACGACTCCGACCAGACGGCGACATGTTTGGCGGCAGGCCATGGCATGACCTGGGAACGTTCGACGTCGACGCAAGCTCCCTGACCGTCACGCTCACATCAGATTCGGGCGGCTTCGTGGCCGCCGACGCCGTCCGGCTGGCGGCGTTGGCCTCACCAGCCGACAGCTTGAAGCATGTGTGGCTGGAGCAAAACATTCTGGACGAACGCGCTTACGCGATTTACTTGGCGGAACTCGAGGCGCGTGGCGTGGCGATAGCAGTTGATCCAAACTTTGTTGCGCCGACGATCGGCGTGGTTCCGAGCGGGCCGGTATTCCTGGCCGACCAGACGTCGGTGCTCATGGTCACGGTGAACGACGACGGCGATGGACCGTTCGATCTCAGCTTCGAATCAGACCAGTCGGGCTTGGTCTTCAACATTGTCCGGACCGGCCCCACCAGCTTCGAGCTTCAGAGAGAACCGGCCGGGGGGTTCACCGGAATCGCTCATCTCACAATTGCGGCGCGCGACCGGCTCGATCCATCGGGGCCAGGCGGCCGCTGCTCAAGCCTGACAATGCACATCGTCAGCAACTGGATGACGGTGACCGGGTCGAAATTCGAGGACCTAAATGGCAACGGCCAACGCGATCCGATCGAAGCCGGATTCGAAGCCGTCATGATTTTCAACGACGGCGACATGGACGGCCTCTGGAAAGGGGCCGAGCCTTGGACATACACGGATGCCAACGGCGATTTTCTGCTGGCCAGCCCCGAATTCCAGTTGGCGCCCGGCGGTGCGATGCGCGCTGTTGGTCTGTACAACGCGCCAATCGACGGCAGGTGCGAAGGCATGGTGGGCGTTGAAATCAGATTCGCGGGCGGCCCGGACTTCATTGATGAATTCATCGTGCTGCCGGATATCCAGTCGTCCTTACCCGCCCGGCTGACGGGACAAACACCCGTGAACTTCGGGCAACAGTATCCCGGTTTGTTGTTCGACCTCATTGTGAACGACTCCGCTGGCACGTCCTACGCAATGGTGGGCGATGAAATACCGCTCTGGTTCACCGACCCCAATGAGATCGCCGATTTCCTCAACAGCTCAATCGCCTCGAGCGAGCTGGCCGGGCGCGTCAGCGCCGAGATCGTCAACCGCGTCGATGGCCCCCGCTTGTCGTTCGTCACCTTCGAAACCGGCTCCGCCGTTAATCTCACCGTCGTTCCGATCATGGGCGCCGACCTCGCTGGCTTCTACGAACAGGCCAGCGTCAATGGCTCGGACATTGGCAACGTGACTCTCGACAACAATTCGCTCGACGATCTTGTCGCTGACTTCAATGACGCATTGGCCGTATCGCCGTTGGCCGGTCTTGTTCGCGCTTGCCGTCAAGGTGATATGCTCGCGTTCGAGACCCTGGTGACCGGAGACGTCTATCTTGAGGTGGCCGACATCGCAGGCGACATGAGTGTGCTCGGTTTTCCGTTCCCGGTGCCTGGTGCTTGGAATCCATCAATCCCGATCACCGAAGCGGTCACACCCGACTTCGACCCAGTAACGGCCTTGCCCATCCAGGTGCCGATGGGTGATCCGCCGTGGTTCTACGTAGGAGTCAACTTCGTCAACCAGCTCAGGCTCGCCGGTATCCAGGGGGCCGTGTGGAACGACGTGGACGGCGATAGTAACCGGGGCGCCGGCGAGTCCGGCTTGAGTGGGTGGACCGTCTACCTCGATCTGGATGGCGACAGCGCCCTGGACAACGGAGAACCCACCACCACCACCAGTGAATCGGGCGCCTACTCCTTCGCCGGATTGGCGCCGGGGACCTACGTGGTGGCAGTTGCCCACACGGCCGACTGGCGCCAAGTCAGTGGCTCGAGCAGCGCGGCAACCCCCACCGTGGCACCGCCGGGTGAGACGGCGACGGAAGTGAACATTGGAATGCAGCAGTTCTGTGCGATCACGGGACGCGTTTGGCATGACGTCAATGGTGACTCGAACAACGTGGGCGAACAGGGTCTGGCTGGATGGACGGTCGTGCTTGACTTGAACACCAATGGCATACGCGACGCCGGTGAACCCTCCGCCACAACTCTCGCGGACGACCCATGCACACCAACCGACGAGTCGGGCGAATATGCCTTCGATGGCTTGTTGCCGGGAACATACACCGTCATCCTGATCGTCTCTCAAGGCTGGCTCCAGACCACCCCGGCCGGCGGCGCTGGCACGACCGTCACCCCAGTCACCGGCGGCAGCGTCAAGAACGCGCCGTTCGCCGTCCGTAAGCTCGGAGCGATAACGGGCTTTTTGTGGCACGACAGCAACGCCGACGGCAACACCACAGGCGAGCGCGGACTGAGTGGCTGGACGGTCTACCTCGACCAAAACGGCAACAACACGCTAGACCCCGGAGAGCAGTTTGCACTGACCAAACTCGATGACCCTCTGACACCGGCCATTGATGAAACGGGAACGTTCGCTTTCTCGGACCTCGGGCCAGCGACGTATCGCGTAGTCGAACTGCTGCCGGCTGGCTGGGCCCAGACCGTTCCCGGTGGCACAGGTGTGCGCGTCACGACCGTCCAGCTCGATGCGGTGAAAAGCGCCGTCAACTTCGGCAACCGCGAGTTGCCGGTCTTCACCAGCACTCCCGTCATCGCCGCGACGCAAGGCTCAACCTACCAATACGTTGTGCAGGTCGATGGCCGCGGCCTCACTCCCTCCTTCGGTGCCATCCAGCTCCCGGCTTGGCTCACGCTGACCGATCGGCACGACGGAACCGCGCTTCTCGCGGGAACACCAGCCAACGCTCATGTCGGCGCCAACGCCGTTTTGCTGACCGCAACCACCAACGGCGCCAGCGCAAATCAAGCATTCGCTGTCCAAGTGGCCAACGTGAACGACCCGCCTGTGCGCGCTCTGGTGATACCCAACCAGACCGCTGCTGAGGACATGCCGTTCTTGTTTTCCGTTGATCCCAACACTTTCGCGGACCCCGATCTGGGCGATGAGTTGGTGTGGTCGGCACTCCTCGCCAATGGCTCGGCGTTGCCGACTTGGTTGACTTTCGTTCCCAACCCTCTCGCGCCTCTGTTCAAAGGCACGCCGGAAGCGGGTGATATTGGGGTTTATCAGGTCAGACTCAGCGCGGCGGACTCTCAGCCATCGTCAGCTAGCGCCGATTTCACTTTGACGGTCCAGCATACCAATCATGCTCCAGTGGTCCACAAGGCAGTCGCCGACCAGACCGCCGCCGAGGATAACGTTTTCTCATTTGCGTTCGAGGCGGATGTGTTCGCTGATGCAGACGCCTCCGACACATTAAAGTACACGGCTGCACAACCAGGAGGAGCCGAACTGCCAGCGTGGCTAACGTTCGACAGCGGTGCGCGCCGTTTCTCGGGCACTCCGGGCAACGAGGATGTTGGTTCGATTAGCCTCATTGTCACTGCTGACGACCGGCACGGCGGCACGGCAAACCTCGCGTTCACACTGACGGTCTCAAATACCAACGACGCTCCGCGAGTGGCAACGCCCATCCAAGACCAGTCGATCCTCGAAGGCGAAGTGCTCATAATTCAGGGAAGCGCGTTTGTGGATGACGACCGCGGCGACAGCCTGGGCTACACATCGAGTCTGTCGGATGGCTCGCCTCTGCCGCTCTGGCTGCACTTCGATGCCGGCGCGCTCCTTTGGACCGGACGCCCTGCGAACAGCGACGTGGGCACACTGAACATACGTCTCACCGCGACTGACCAGGCGGGCGCCAGCGCCACGGCCCAGTTCAGCCTGGCGGTCATCGACCGCAACTCGCCACCGTTCGCGCACGGCCAACTTGCGGATCAGGTCGCTGAAACCAACCTGCGATTCGTGTTCCAGGTTGGCAGCGTGTTCGCTGACAATGACCCCGGCGACGCACTTTTCTTTACCGTGACCGCGCCCTGCGGCACTGTCTTGCCCGGCTGGCTGAGGTTCGATGCAACAACGGGCGTCCTGAGCGGAACACCCACCGACGCCGACGCAGGCTTGACACCGATCATTGTCACCGCCACGGATCGAGCTGGGGCATTCGCCACGGTTGTGTTCTGTCTGACTGTGTTCAACCCGAATCGAGCACCGGTGTTCGCGAGCCGCCCACTGACAGCAGCCACTCAAGACAGTGTCTACAGATACTCAATCGCGGTGACGGACGCCGACCAGGGCGACCAGGTCACAATCACCGCGATCGAGCTGCCGGCGTGGCTCGAGATGTCCGACTTGGGCAACGGCGCCGCTGTGCTCGCCGGAATGCCGCGCAATGCGAACGCAGGACCCGCATTTGTTCGGGTGCGCGCCCAGGATACGCACGGCGCTTTCGTTGAACAAATGTTCGTTCTCGATGTGTTCGACATCAATGACGCGCCCACGGTCGCTCACACTATCCAAGACCAACATACCGCGGAAGACCAACCATTCAGTTTCGCGGTGCCTATCGACACGTTCGCCGATGTTGACGTTGGGGAGGTATTGACCTACAGAGCAACGTGGGCGGGACAAGCCACCCTGCCAGCCGGACTCCAGTTTGATGCCGCCACCCGCGCTTTCACGGGCACACCCACGAACGCGGATGTCGGCACTTACCGCATCGAAGTACTCGCCACCGACCGCGCGGGAGCGACGACAAGCGCCGGGTTCGACCTCGTGATCGACAACGTAAACGACGCGCCACTGTTTGTCAGCGCGCCCCTGACAGGCGCGTCCGAAGGTGAATCTTATCTGTACCCGATAAGTGTGATCGACCCTGACATCGGCGACGACCTGACCGTCACGGCCATGGTTTTGCCGACGTGGCTGCGCCAGATTCGCAACGTGGACGGCACAAGCGCTCTCACCGGCACACCGCTGAACCGGGACGTAGGCGTCGCCAATAACACCGTGGTTCTGCGGGTAACGGATTCGCATGGCGCCAGTGCCGACCAGAGCTTCACAATCAACGTGGCTAACGCCAACAACGCCCCTCACTTCATCACAGGGCCGTTGGCATCTAACGTGTCGGGAGGCCAATCGTTCAGGATGATGTTGAGATTCGCCGACCCGGACCGGGGCGATAGGCCGACGGTCGTGGGCTACAACCTGCCAGATTGGGTTACTCTCACCACGGTTGGCTCGCACACCGTTGTCCTGTCAGGCTGCGTCCCAAGCGCCGGCCCGATTTCTCTGACGCTGATCTTGACCGACGGCAAAGGCGGCGACTCGTGGCTGACCCTCTGGTTCAACGTGATGCCTGTCGTTTGACCTTTCCGGCGCGGCGCGGAGTGTCGCTGTCAGTCTGGTTCGACGCAACCCCAGACCTCCTATGAGCATGAACCCGCCGGCAGAGCTCTGCTGCTCCACCGGCGGGCACCAACCCAAGTAACCTAACCAACCAAGCAACCGGTTCTCCGGCTGCGCAATCAATAACTAGCCAGTTTCATGCCAAATTGCCATCAACACATGACATTTCAAACATACCTCACTGGGCGTACTTGACGGTGCAACCGTACGGCCTCGTTTCGGGCGTGGGCACCGGTCTGCCGACCAATAAGGACTCGATGGCGGCTTTCACGTAGTTGCGGGCGGTGCGGGGGTCGCCATTGTCCGCCGGGCGATCGTCTATCGCGCCCTGGTAGGCAAGCGCACCATCCTTGTTGATCACAAAGAGGTGAGGAGTCGTTTTCATGCCGTAGCGCTTGCCAATTGCCCCGCTGTTGTCGTCGATCCAAGCCGTGGCTTTCATGCCCACTTGGGCGAATTCTTTGCGTGCGTCCTCGGGCTTGCGGTATGAAGGATTGCTCGTGTGCGTTGAATTCACAACCAACCAGATGACACCCTTGCTCACGGTGGCCTCCTGAAGTCCTTGCATCGCCCTAGTCTTATAGTGGTTGGCACAGAAGGGGCAGTCATAATTGTACGCTTCGAGCACCACGATCTTCCCCCGATAATCGCTCAGCCGATGAGTGCGACCGTTGATGTCAGTTCCGGTGAAGTCAGGCGCGGGTTGCCCCACCGTTGCCTGACCCAAAACGTGGGCGTGGATAACACAAATCGCCAGCGCCGATAGAATTCTCGCTTTCATCAGTTCTTGTGTTTGTTCAATTCACGAGCGGGCGTGTGCGCCACACCAAATCGGCCCACCGCCCAATCATGGATTAGAATAGACTGGAACCCGACATATTCAAACAGGATTGCGCTTGCTGGCCAACCGTTCAGTTTCGAGCAGTGGCCGCGGCTCCTCCGAGTCCGGGCGAAATCTCAGGACGCGCTGGGATAGAGCCCCCACTTTTCGGATGGCGCTGCCGCGCAGGGTTATCATAGGGAACTTCTAATCGGCGGCTTTCTCAAGCGCATCCAACACCATGCCAGCCGTTAACAACGCCGGGAGCACCAATGGTTTGCCGTCGGTGCCACGAGGGTACACAACCACCAACGGCACGCCAGCTCGGCCATGCCTCTTCAGCTCAGCCGCGATCTCCGCGTCCGGATTGGTGTTGTCAGCCTTGAATGCGACCGCGTCGATGCTCGTCAGCTTCGCGCGGACGGCCGGAACGTCTATCGCGAACTTCTCGTTCGACTTGCACGTGAGACACCAATCCGCCGTGAAATCCACCAACACCGGACGTCCGCTTGCCCGCGCTTTGTCCACTTCCTCCCTGCTCCACGGCCGCCAGTCAATTCCATCTTGCCCAGCCGCTCGGACTCCATGTCCAGCAACCGCTCTCGGGAGATGCCGCCAGTCGAGCGGCCCTTCCAGGATCGCCGCGCCTGCCAGACCCGCCAGGAGAAGAACACCAGCCACGAGCATTCCGTGCCGGGTTTGTCCGCGTTGCATGAACCGTCCCCAAATCCACACGCCAACCGTCAAGACAACCATCAGCAGCCCTAGCCAGAACACACCGCCACTGCCAAATGACGGGACAGTCAGGTCAAACAACCAAACCGCGGTAGCGAGCATGGGGAAACCCATGGCCGTTCTGAAATGCTCCATCCAAGCCCCAGGCTTGGGTACGAATCTCAACCAACCCGGATGCCAGCTCAACAGCACGTACGGCGATGCCATCCCGACGGCTACCGCCAGGAATGTCAGGAGAATGACCCAAGGCGACGATTGAGCGAAAGCGAAACCCAACGCAGCGGTAA
>JAXDCU010000143.1:0-7283 GCA_034677645.1 Verrucomicrobiia bacterium | reverse complement strand
TCGACATGCGGACTTCGAGTTTCTATCATGTCCCCGCCAATTACCACCGACCCGCAAGCACGTTCTCGTACGCCGACGGTCACGTCGACATCCACAAATGGAACGATCCGCGCACATACAATCCCCCAAAGACTCTTGACTGGCACGGATCGCATTATTACGGCATTCCAAACAGCCCGGACATACGGTGGCTGCAACAACACGCGTCGCGCCTCGCCAGATAGAACAACCCGCTCTCTCGCTCAGGCGTGGAATCAACACCGGCAAATAGCGCGTCCTCGGCGGAAACCAGGCTCTGCTCAGGACTTGCCACTTCACCTTTGCGGATCGATGGCCGTCGCCACGACGCCTTGCGGCCCGTCCGTTTCCAGAACGGAATCGCGCCTCATGCAGCGGGGTCGACTCTCATCGAATGGGGCAACACTCGTGTGATCTGCGCCGTGACAGTCGAGGAAATCGTGCCGCGTTGGATGAAGGAACAGGGGCTGTCCGGCGGATGGGTCACCGCTGAGTATTCCATGCTCCCTTACTCGACCATCGAGCGCAAAGCACGTGATTCGACCAAAGGCCGCGTAGACGGACGCACACAGGAAATCCAGCGCCTCATCGGTCGCGCAATGCGCGCGGTGATCCACCTGGATAAACTCGGACCACGCACGCTGTGGGTTGATTGCGATGTGTTGCAGGCCGACGGAGGCACACGCACCGCCGCCATCACCGGCGGCTACGTGGCAACCGCCCTTGCCATCCGTCAGATGCTCGCCGCTGGCACAGTCAGTCAGAACCCACTCACTCAATCCGTCTCCGCGGTCAGCCTCGGCCTGGTTGGCGGCAAGCCGCTTGTCGACCTCAATTACGCCGAAGACTCAAGCGCGGACGTTGACATGAATCTGGTCATGACAGGCAGCGGCCACTTCGTCGAGGTGCAGGGAACGAGCGAGCGCTCGATCTTCGACGACGCACAGCTCTCAGCCATGCTGTCGCTTGGCCGCAAGGCAATCGCCAACCTGACTGCCTTGCAGACGGCGGCGCTGGCGTGAGCAGGATGCTGCTAGCGGTCACGCGAGGTCTGCCGTTGGTCAAGACAAACGGGTTAGAAGTCGGTTATGCCACTATCTCGATCATGGATCATGGGCTGGGTGCCGCTGATACCAGACTGCTGAATTCCACTCCGTGTCGACCATGCCCTTGACCAAAGACCGTTGGTGGCGAGTCTGGACTGTCGTCCATGCCCGGCTTGCCGACGCTATCTCGGAGTTGATGGAAACCGCTCTGCGCGCTCCGGCTGTCCAGTGCATCCGGCCTGACAGATGGGATGTCACGGTCACGGTCTTCATATGCCAGAATGCCCGGCCTGACTTGACCCAATTGCGCGCTATTGGACCGGCTTCAGGCGGCACGGCGTCCGACGTTCCGTTGATTTGGCGCGTCGCGCCGCTGCGGATCGAGAACTGGGCGCACTCGTGGAAACGGCATTTTCGCCCATTCGAAGTCAGGCGGAAGCTGCTAATTAAACCAACCTGGAGCCGGCGCCAAGCCAAGCCTGGCCAGGTTGTTGTGGAACTGGACCCCGGCCTGAGCTTCGGAACCGGCCAGCACCCGACCACCGCGTTCTGCCTGGATGAAATCGTGTCGTTCCGCCGTCCTGGCAGCCCGAGGTCTTTTCTCGATGTCGGCACAGGGTCAGGAATCCTCGCGATCGCCGCCGCGCGGCTGGGCTACAGACCAGTCCATGCCTTCGACATCGACCCCGCCGCTATCCGGTCCTCAACGGCAAACGCACGGCGCAATCACGTTCAGCATAGTATTAAACCGCGGGTGTGCGACCTCGCGCATTTCGTCCTTAAACGGTCGCTGCGTTACGACCTCGTGTGCGCGAACTTGACTGACGACCTGCTTGTGGCCGAGGCTCCACGCATTGTCGGGAGTCTGGCCCCTGCTGGGCGGCTGGCATTGGCTGGGGTGTTACGGAAACAGTTTGACCGGGTTCGGAAGGTTTACGAGCGATTGGGACTCAAGGTGCGTCGCGTCAAGAGCGAAAGCGGTTGGTGTTCCGCAACATTCGTCTCTGAGGAAGCCTGAAGTCGGCCAAGGTCGAGCGGCCGCGGCGACCATCAGACTTTTGAACATTTAGCCACGCAACGCGTCAAAACTCCCGTGATCAGGAGAGTCGGGGCGAGAAGAGCCGCGAGGTGGTTGGTAACCTTTGGGTGTCTCCTGAGATGCCCGACCGACATGTCTTTCCAATTCCCACAATCAACTCCAGTTAATCCATCATGCCTAAGTCGCTTGATACCATTGCCGAGGTGATCCGCAATACAAAGCACCCCTTCCGGGCAGTCAGTGACCGGCCCGGCAAGCCAAAGAAACACCGCTACGAGCGACGCAAGATTAAGGAGTACATCAAGCTGAGGGATTGGAGTCAGCAGGGGGAATAGACCCACCATAGGCACAACGACGAACGGCCGCTGCTCCAGTCGCTGCAGGCTCGAGGCTCGAGACATACTCCAGGGCTTGCATCTAGCCTCACTTGCCTGGAAATCCGAATCCTATCCAGTGCCAAATCCCGATGCATACGCACGCGAGGTTGGCATTGGCCAAAGAGCGGGCAAACCGCAAGGTTCGGCAAAGCGACTCCGCGGCGACTCGTCCCAGGCATTGCCGTATCTTTGCACTGTCGTATATTTGCACTTGCGACGGCGTGCGGAGGAGCGGTATGCAAACAAGATGCTTTTCGCATCAGGCGTCGGGGTTCTGCTCCTCTCCTCCCTTGCGATTGTTTCCATTACCACAGCCTCCGCTGCTGAGGCACCCGCATCGGTCTTAATCGACATCGGGTCTCGCCGCGAATTGTTCGTGGACGACTTCCTGATCGAGCGGCTCAATGGAACCACCCGCGCGCTCCACCACCCGGTGCCAGCCGGCATTGCCCTTCGGTTCGACCTGCCGTATGAGGGTCCGTTCTGCGGGTACCCCACTGTCATGGCGGACGGCCAACGTTTCCTTCTCTACTACCGGGGGTCGCCCGTTGCCTGCAAAGACGGGTCAAACACTGAAGTCACTTGCCGTGCGCAGAGCGACAACGGCGTAAGCTGGCTCAAACCCAACTATGGATTGCACGAGGTGGCAGGCTCTCGCAGTAACAATGTTATCCTGGCAAACGAACCCCCTTTCTCGCACAACTTCGCCCCTTTTGTTGACACTCGCCCCGGCGTGGCAGCGGCCGAAAGGTACAAGGCATTGGCAGGCATATCCACAAGCGGCTTGTACGGCTTTATTTCCGAGAACGGAGTTCGGTGGCGCAAGTACAGCGACAAGCCGCTTCTGACCAGTGGCGCGTTTGATTCGCAAAACGTGGCTTTCTGGTCAGAGTCTGAGCGATGCTACGTGGCATATTTCCGGACCTGGACCGCCGGAGAATTCGAGGGCTACCGCACGATCAGCAGGGCAACCTCGGCTGACTTTTCGAATTGGACTGAGCCCACGGAGATGAGGTTTGGCAAGACACTCCCCGAACATCTCTACACCAGCCAGACACATCCCTACTTTCGCGCACCGCATATCTACGTTGCAATGCCAATGCGGTTGGTTCCTGGGCGCAAAGGAGTCACGGACGAACAGGCAAAGGCGCTCGGCGTCAACCCAGGTTACGCCTCCGACACCGCGGACACGGTGTTCATGGTCACACGCGGCGGCAACCAGTACACCCGGCTTTTCCTCGAGTCCTTCATCAGACCTGGTCCCGATCTGGGCAACTGGGTTTCGCGCGCTGGTCTAGCCGCGTCGGGGATTGTTCAGACGGGGCCGTCCGAGATGTCGATATACAAACAGGGCAATTACGCTCAGCCCACAAGCCATCTTGTTCGTTACGTTTTGCGGGTCGACGGTTTCGTCTCCGTCAATGCGGCGTTCAGCGGCGGCGAGATGGTCACACGCCCCTTCTCCTTTGCTGGCAGGGAACTCTCCGTCAATTTCGCCACCGGCGCTGCCGGCGGACTGCGCGTCGAGATTCAGGACGAGGCGGGAACCGCAATTGAAGGCTACACGCTGGCCGATGCCGTTGAGCAAGTGGGTGACGACATCGACCGTGTGATCAGATGGCGGGGCGGGGCGGACGTAGGTCGGCTGGCCGGGCGCGCGATCCGACTCAGGTTCGTGATGCACGACGCCGATCTCTACTCGCTGCAGTTCCGCTAACCCCTCATCCCAGCAGCGAACCGGCCCTCGCAAGCGCGTCGTCCAGACGGCCCGTTTCCTTGCCGCCCCCCCGCGCGTTGTCCGCCTTCCCACCACCTTTTCCGCCAACCAAGGGGGCGATCTGTTGGATTAACTTGCCGGCTTGGACGCGAGGAGTGAAGTCCGGGCTCACGGAAGCGACAAGCGCGACCGCTCCGTTAGCGACGCCTCCAAGAACCACAACACCTTTGAACAGGCCCTTGAGTTCGTTGACCATGCTCTGCAAAGTATCGGCGTCGGCGGTGCCCATCTTCGCGATGATAGTTGGCACGCCATTGATGGTTTTGGCCTGGCCAATCATGGACTTGGCGGTTTCGGCGGCCTGCTTTTGCGACAATCCTCTGAGTTGTTTCTCGAGCGTGCGCTGTTGCTCAATCAGATTCTCAATCCGCCTCTCGATCTCAGCGAGGGGCGCGTTCACCTTTTGGGCCACCATCTCAAGCAGAGCCGAGGTTTCCCTGGCCCTGCGGTAGGCCTCCAAACCGGCAACAGCCTCGATGCGGCGGACCCCCGCTGCAATCGCGTTCTCGGCCACAACACGGAACAAGCCGATCTCGCCCACGGCGCGACAGTGCGTGCCGCCGCAGAGTTCCATGGAGTATCCATCCAAGCCGGCGGGTCTGCCGCCAATCTGCACTACGCGGACCCATTCGCCGTACTTCTCGCCGAAGCACTGGCGGATGTCGCGCCTGTGCCTGACATGATCGTACTTCACGTCCGTCCATGAGACCGGCGCGTTCTCGACCGCGCGCTCGTTAACCAGGCGCTCGACGTCAACCACCTGCTCCGGCGTGAGCGGGGGGCTGTTGAAGTCGAACGTGAGTTTGTCAGGGCCGACGAACGAGCCTTTCTGGGCAATGTCGGCGTTCACCCTCTCGCGCAGCGCCCAGTGGAGAAGGTGGGTGGCGGTGTGGTGCCGCTGAACGGCCGCGCGGTATTCCGCATCCACCACCAGCATCGCCTCCGAACCAGGCAGCGGCGCCTCTTCCTGATCGGGGCCTTCAATCCTCTCCTCCAATATGTGCAACCAGGCATCACCGCACTTCCGTGTGTCGACAATCCTCCAAAGACGCCCTCCTTGCGCCAATTCACCCCTGTCGCCCACCTGTCCACCCATCTCCGCGTAACACACACTGGTGTCGAGAACCACTCCTGTCTTGCCCTTCAGATTGACTACCTCAAGCACGCGCGCCGCTGTCTCCAGTCGGTCGTAGCCGACGAAAGCGGTGGGAGCGACGGACTCGATCTGGGAGAGCTCGATCGCTTCCTTTTTCTGGGCCTTGCGAGCGCGTTTACGCTGTTCCTCCATCAGTCTGTTAAAGCCGTCTGTATCCACTGCAAGGCCCCGCTCCCGTGCCATCAGTTCCGTCAGATCGACCGGAAAACCATAGGTATCGTAGAGCTTGAACGCGGAGTCTCCCGGAAGAATCCGACCGCGCGCGGATGTTCCCGCTTTCACAACGCGCTCGACCTCTTCGTTGAACATCTCGATTCCCCTGTCGAGCGTCTTGTTGAACGTTTCCTCTTCGGAGCGGACAATGTTCTGAATGTGTCGCTGTTTGCCGCGCAGTTCAGGGAATGCACTTCCCAACGTGTCAGCGACCGCATCGACGAGCTTGTAGAAGAATGGTCCGCGAAAACCAAGGGACCGTCCATATCGCACGGCCCGGCGAAGTATGCGGCGAAGAACATAGTTCCGATCCGTGTTCCCCGGCTGGATGCCGTCCGCAATCGCGAAGCTGAGCGTCCGGATGTGATCGGCAATAACCCGGAACGCGATATCCGCCTTTTCCTGCTGGCCAACGGCAGCGGCGCCGGCTACCGGGAGTGTCGAGCCATACTTCCGTCCACTGAGACGTTCGAGCTTGTCAAACAAAGGGCGGAAAATGTCGGTCTCGTAGTTCGAGATGACACGAGTGAAATCGGTGAAGCCGCTCGTGTTCTGGATGATTGCGGTCACGCGCTCGAATCCCATGCCCGTGTCGACGTGCTGGGACGGCAGCACCGACAATCCGCCATCCGGGTCCGCGTTGAACTGGATGAAAACCAGATTCCAAATCTCGATGCATCCGACCGTGCCCTTGTTCACGAGCGCTCCAGCCGTGTCGCCCCCGGCCGTCAGGTCCATGTGCAATTCTGAACATGGACCGCATGGGCCCGTGTCGCCCATCATCCAGAAATTGTCAGCCTTACCACCGGTCCTGACATGGACTTTGGGTTCGAGTCCGGCCGCGGAGAAGAGCCGCGCCCAATGGTCGTAGGCTTCCTGATCGAACTGGCTCGGATCGCCCTTTGACTTATCGGGTTCATAGACCGTGGCGTAGAGGCGCTCCTTCGGGAACTTCCAAACTTCAGCAACCAATTCCCACGCCCACTCGATGGCTTCTTTCTTGAAATAATCGCCGAAAGACCAGTTGCCGAGCATCTCGAAAAAGGTGTGGTGATAGGTGTCGAGCCCAACGTCTTCGAGGTCGTTGTGCTTGCCGCCGGCGCGGATGCATTTCTGCGTGTCGGCCGCTCGGGTCTCCTTTCCCGGGATCGCGCCGGCCCACCGGCTGACGTCGGCGGCCTTCTGGCCAAGGAAGATCGGCACGAACTGATTCATGCCCGCGTTTGTGAATAGTAGGTTGGGCGCATCTGGCATCAGGCTCGACGAAGGCACAATGGTGTGCTCCTTGGACCTGAAGTAGTCCAGAAACGACTGGCGGATTTCAACACTCGTCATGTTCAAGCTTCGCCGGGTCCAGTACCATCCAACTCTCGCCCGCCGCGGTTCCGCGGCCAGTCGGCACAGCCGCCCGGATCAAAGGCCGCATTATAGCCCATGCCGTCGGTGATGGCCAGAACTCCAAGAACGTCTTTGAACACCGCCGAATTCGAACAACCTCGAGCGCTTTGGTGGCGTACACAGTGGTTGGTATGTCAGCTTGCCGCGATTTTCACCTGTCCAAACTCCGCGATTGACAATTGCCCGAGGCGTGTTAGATAGTACGGCAATAATGCGTGTCTCAGACGCCTCAGGTCTGGGGCTGGGGTTATGGCTGCCA
>JAXDCU010000142.1:0-4238 GCA_034677645.1 Verrucomicrobiia bacterium | reverse complement strand
AATGTCGTCCGAACGTCATCTATCGGTTTCACGGGTCTCGAACTCAACATGCTGGTTAGATGGCTCGACGATCCAGCTTTCCCTGGACTTAGCCAGCCTCCTACAAGCCCCGACTTGCTCCGGCGCGACCAGATCAAGAATATGCCGACACCCCCAACTCAGTCCCAGCGCGGGTCGACCAGAACACGGAGGAGCGTGCCGGCTACACCTATCAAGCCGCGTCAGTAAGCCGTTCCAGAATGCTCAAGTTAGGCGTCAATATCGACCACGTGGCCACGCTCCGCGAAGCTCGCTACCGAGGCCAGAGCATCGGCGAGCCTGACCCCGTGGCGGCTGCCCTGGAATGCGTGAACGCCGGAGCACACGGGATCACTGTCCACCTGCGCGAGGACCGTCGCCACATTCAGGACCGAGATGTCTGGGGACTGCGCAAAGCAGTGCGGACGCGTTTGAATCTGGAGATGGCCAACACCGCTGAAATAGTCGAGATTGCTTTGCGGCTGCGGCCGGATATTGTGTGCTTGGTTCCCGAGCGTCGACAGGAAGTCACGACCGAAGGCGGCCTGGACGTCGTGTCCGCCGCGACTCCTCTGGCTGAAACGCGTCAGCGGTTGAACGACGCCGGCATAACCGTGAGCATGTTTGTTTCGCCCGATCTTGACCAGGTCTTGGCGGCAAGCGGAGCCGGCAGTCAATTCGTCGAGCTGCATACTGGCTCATTTGCCATGCACTTCCATGACGCCGAAATGCGCCGGATCGAACTCGAACGGTTGATAACCGCCGCGCGCTTTGCACACTCCCGCGGACTTGGTGTCAATGCCGGCCATGGCTTGAATTACACCAACCTGCCCGCGCTTCTTGCCGTGCCGCACTTGGTCGAACTCAATATAGGCCACAGCATTATCAGCCGCTCTGTCTCCGTGGGGCTCGGCCGCGCCGTGGGTGAAATGCTCGAGTTGATGAAGCCCTACGCTGGCTAGCGTGGAGAAAAGTCGGCATGATTCTCGGGATCGGCATGGACCTGGTCGAGGTGGAACGCATTCGGGACGCGCACGATCGTTTCGGGGAACGCTTCTTGGAGCGGCTTTTTCTCCCAGACGAAATCGCGTACTGCCTCGCCTTTGGCGAGCCTGCCCAGCATTTGGCGGTCCGCTTCGCTGCCAAGGAAGCCGTGTCCAAGGCGCTCGGTACGGGCATAGGTTCTCGGTTGGGCTGGCATGACATTGAAGTCCGCGGCGCCGCGTCTGGCCAGCCATGCGTGGCGCTTCACGGCGCCGGAGCGCATTTGATCGAGGCGATCGGTGGTTCGTTAGTCCACCTCACTCTCACTCATACCGCTGCTCACGCGGCTGCTTTCGTCGTCATCGAGTCAGACTAGTCGGCGGGCCGTGAACCCCGTTGATTCTCCGTCTTTTTGAGAATTCGGGCTGGAGAAGAGCCGTGCAATCCACGCCGCCCATGCCTACACTTGGCGTTGTGTCAGACACATTGCTTGTCAATTCAGTCTATCTGAGCCTGCAGGGAGAAAGCACGTTCGCGGGATTACCTTGCGTCTTTGTCAGGCTCACGGGATGCAATCTGCGATGCTCGTACTGCGATACCGCCTATGCATTCACTGAAGGCCGACCGTGGAAATCGGCGGACTTGCTTGCCGAGACGCTGCGCCTCGCCCGTCCTTTCGCGCGCGATGCCGGGGCCACGCGACTGCCGCTGGTTGAGTTGACCGGAGGCGAACCGTTGCTACAGAGCGGATCAGTGTGGTTTTCCCAGCGCCTTTGTGACCACGGTTTCACTGTCTTGCTCGAAACCAATGGCGCAGTCGATATCGGCGTCGTCGATCCGCGGGTCCGCCGTATCGTGGACCTCAAGTGTCCTAGTAGCGGCGAGGCCGAGCGGAACAGGTGGGAAAACATCGACTTACTGCGGCCGACGGATGAAGTGAAGTTCGTCATCGCGACTCATGAAGACTACGACTGGGCTGTTTCCGTTACCACGCAACGCCGGCTCGCGCTCGTTTGTCCTGTCTTGTTCTCGTGGGCCACGCCGCTCGAACCAAGACAATCGGACTCGTCACTCCGTCCCAGGCCGGCGGATCATCGCTCTATTTCGCGGCGTGAACTGGTCGAACACATTCTCGCGGACGCTCTGCCCGTCCGATTCCAATCGCAACTGCATAAGCTGATTTGGCCCGGCGCCGCCCGTGATGTCTGACAGTCAATTGTCAAAGAGAACATATGCTGGGTTGGAGACCGTGTCTGTGATTGCCGAGCAGCCGTTGTTCGAGCGGCTCCATTCCTGTGTGTTGCACGTTGCAAACGTCCTCGTGATCAGCCAAGTTCCAGGTCGTTGGCCGTGGATGTCAATATCCCGCCGGACCAGTCAAATGAGGGTTGTCAAGGCTGGCGCGACCGCGGAACTTGGGCCGCGATGCCGCCGACTTCGGAAATACGTCTTGTTGAGTGTCGAGAGTGAAAACTGACGCGTTGACTTCCGATCGTGTCTTGCGACAGCTGTGCAACTTCGAGTCACGAAATGTGACTTTCGTTGCCGAGGATTTCTCGTGGCCTATCGTTTGGGCTCGCGCACGGGGCGTCCATGTGTGGGACATGGATGGCCGACGATATCTTGATCTCACTGCCGCTTTCGGCGTGGCCAATGCCGGCCACGCAAATCCGCGGGTAGTGCGCGCGGCGCGGCATCAGTTGACAGTGTTGCCTCATGCGATGGGCGATGTTCATCCGCACGCCCTCAAGGCTGAGCTGGTTCGCATGCTTAGTCTGATGACATTCGAGCGCTGGGGTGACGGAATGCGTGGGAAGACGATTCTCTGCAACTCGGGTTTCGAGGCTGTCGAGGCAGCCATCAAATCGGCAATGCTTGCAACTGGCCGCCCGGGCGTGGTCGTTTTCACGGGCGCATACCACGGCCTGGGTTATGGCACTCTGAATGCAACCCATCGCAGGTTCTTTCGCGCGCCGTTTGTTCGTCAGCTAGGCGGTTTTGGCTATTTCGCGCCGTTCCCCGATCCGACGGACTGTCACACGTCGAAACGCCGGCAACCTCCGCGTGACGAAGCGGCGATGTTGGACGAGACCTTGGCGGCAGTGGATCAAATGGGAAGACGCCACCGTATTGGCGCGGTTCTTGTTGAGCCGGTCCAGGGCCGCGGCGGCATCCGAGTGCCACCAGAAGGCTTTTTGCCGGCGTTGCGCCGCTGGTGCGACGAGTCGGGCGCGATGCTGGTCCTGGATGAAATCTTCACTGGCATGGCGCGGACGGGACGATTGTTCGCATGTGAGCATTCGCGCACGATCCCCGACTTGATCTGCCTCGGCAAGGCTCTCACGGGTGGGTTCCCATTGTCTGCCTGCGTGGGGCGCGCGGATTTGATGGACGCGGCATGGCCCGCATCGAGCGGCGAGGCTCTGCATACTAGCACGTTTCTTGGCAATCCCGTGGGTTGCGCGATGGCGCTGGCTCACTGCAAGGAGATCAAGCGCTCCCGATTGGTCGAGCGAAGCGCGAGGATGGGGAAGCGGTTGCTGAGTCGGCTGCGGTCCGTCGAGGTGTCGTCGGGACTTCAGACCAACGCGCGCGGCCTTGGGCTGATGGCCGGGCTTGAGCTACGGCGGCCAGACGGTTCCCCGGCAACGACCGCGGTATTGGCGGCCGTCAAGGAGATGCTGCGACGCGGTTTTATTGTGCTGCCCGAAGGCGAGCATTCGAACGTTCTCAGTTTCACGCCGCCGTTGACCATCACCGCCGACCAACTTGATGAGACTGTAGACGTTTTGGAGACAGTGTTGTGTAAGTTCAGCGTATGACGCTTACTGAAATGCGGAGTGTGCTTGCTGAGCGCGGTGTGCGGCTCACTCGCTCTTTGAGCCAGAGCTTTCTCCACGACGGCAATCAGCTCCGGCGCATCACATTCGCGGCGTGCCTGAGCGGGAGCGACAATGTGCTTGAGATTGGCCCAGGTCTTGGCCCGCTGACTGAGCTGCTTCTGGATAGGGCAGGGGAGGTAGTGGCCGTTGAGAAGGACCGGAGGTTGTTTGAATACTTGCGTGAGCGGTTTGTTGGCCAGCATGGCTTGACCCTGATAGAGGGCGACGCCGTCCATTACTTGCGCGAATGCGGCCGTGACTGGCGCGGGTGGAAGCTGGTCGCCAACCTGCCGTATGCGGCGGCATCCACGCTGCTAGTTGACTTGGCTGAGCGGATGGACGGACCGCGCCTCG
>JAXDCU010000141.1:0-6134 GCA_034677645.1 Verrucomicrobiia bacterium | reverse complement strand
CGCGCCATGCGGAAGTTGATCCGCGATTGCCACGAGTCCCCGAAGCAGAAAAAGGAGCACGCAAAGCGAGCGTGGCAACTCTTCCGCTCGCTGGTGGAGCGGAAGATCATCGACATCCTACCGCGCCCCACCGTCAGACAAGCGGGGCCCCTCTCAGCCAGTGCGGGCGATCAACGGGGTCAAGGAACAAGCGGCCGCAAACTCCGCGTCAATGTCGAGTTGCAGGAGGATTTCTCAATGGACCAGACGCTCTCGCTATATCTCATCGAGACGATCCCCTTGCTCAATCCGGAACAGCCCGACTACGCGCTGGTGCTGCTCACGGTTGTCGAGTCCATTCTCGAAGACCCGGAGATTATCTTGCGCAGGCAACTCGATCGCGTGAAGACGCAGGCTGTGGCCGAGATGAAAGCAGAGGGGATTCCATACGACGAGCGCATGGCCAAGCTTGAGGAGCTTGAGCACCCGAAGCCGAACCGCGATTTCATCTACTCCACCTTCAATGCCTTCGCGGACAAGCATCCGTGGGTCGGCCAGGAGAATATCCGGCCGAAGAGCATCGCGCGCGAGATGTTCGAAAGCTTCCGTTCATTCGACGACTACATCCGAGACTACGAGCTCCAGCGCGCCGAGGGCCTGTTGCTTCGGCACCTGCACAGCGTATACAAAGTGCTCAAGCAGACCGTCCCCGACACGGCCAAGACCGATGCCGTGCGCGAGATGGAGCTCTATCTTGGAACAATGATACGCGGGGTCGACTCGAGCTTGCTCGAGGAATGGGAGAAAATGCACGGCTCGGACTATCAGGCCAGGATCGCAACGGAGCGGGCCGCGATAAGCGCGGGAGACACTGGAACCTCCATCACTCCTGACGTAGCGATGGACATCACGCGAGATACAAAGGCGTTCACCGCGGCGGTCCGGACGCGCGTTTTCACTTTTCTGCGCGGTCTGGCGACCGGGGAATGCGAAGCGGCTTTGGCTACGTTGGACGAGGGCTCCCTCACCCCGGCCAGCTCCCGCGCGGAGGGGCAGAGCGACAACGATGTTGTTAGGTGGTCGGTGGAACAGCTCCAGCAAGCGCGGGCGGCATACCTCGCGGAGCACGAGCGGATTTGTCTTGATCCCGAAGCCCGCAATATCCGCCACACATATGTCACACCTGACGAAGACAAGAGGTTCTGGCGCGTCCAACAGGTTCTAGTCGATCCCGATGGGAAAAACGATTGGGTGGCGGAGTTCGAGGTGGACATTGAACGGTCGCGCGAGGCGGGCGAACCCGCGATGCGGCTCCGTCGTGTCGCCAGCTTGTGAGAGGGCAACCTGGCATGGAGAGTTGGACCAGCAGGGTCTCATTCATGGCTCTGATTTATTCGTTGGCAATTCGGTTCGCCACTGGCTAGGTTACGGCCATATGAAAGGCAACCCAAAGGTCCTGGAAAGGCTCAACGCCAGGCTGAGAGAAGAACTCACGGCAGTCAACCAGTACATGGTGCATTCGGAAATGTGCGCCAACTGGGGCTACAATCGACTGCATGATGCCATCGAACGGCGCGCGGTCGCGGAGATGAAACACGCTGAGAAGCTGATTGAGCGGATTCTTTTTTTCGAGGGGAAGCCCGAAGTCGGCCAGTTGAATCGCATCAATATCGGCGCAAACGTTCCGGCTCAGATCGAAAAAGACCTGGCATCGGAGGTTGACGCCGTCAAAGCTTACAACGACGACATCAAGTTCGCGGCGGAGGCCGGCGACAATCGGACGCGCGACCTGCTGCAGTCCATCCTCGAAGACGAGGAAGAGCACGTGGACTGGCTCGAGACACAGCAGGACCAGATGGAGCAGATGGGAGTGGGGCAATATCTGGCCACGCAGGCGACTCAGGCCAAGGAGTGACGCCGATCGGGAGCGGCGCGAGCGCCCATCGACGTTCCCTCATCAAGACTGTTCAAACCACCCGCCCGAGTGGTTGCTCTGACGCAACCGCGCGGGGGAGCGGTTTTATCGTGGACTTACTTGTTGTAGCTTCTGACGAATTCGATGCACTGGGTGACCTCGGGAACGCTGTTTTCCCAGTTGTGCTCGTACTCGATCGAGATGTTGCCATCGAATCCCTGCGCTCTCAACTCGTCCAGAGCGCCTTTGACGTCGGAAACGCCCGTGCCAAATGGCACATCGTGGGCGCCTCTATCGCCGAACTTGTTCAGGTCCTTGAGATGCGCGCTGATAACGCGCCCCTTCAGGATTCGCAGCGCTTCGATCGGACGCACTCCTGACCTGGTCCAGTGTCCGGTGTCAGCGCAGGCACCGATCCGCGCGTCGCGGCCCTTGACCAGGTCGGCGACATAATTTGGGTCCCAGACTTTGTAGTTGGGATTGTTTGGCTGGCTTGGGTGGTTGTGATACGCAACGCCGATATCATACTCCTTCACCAACTTCTCGATCGTGTCGAGCGCGTCGGTCGATTCGGTAGTGATCGCTCGCAGACCGAGTTTCCTAGCGAAGTCGAATACTTTGCGGGCGGCGGCTTCGTCTTTTGGGATGCCAACCACGCCGTAATTCACCGCCATGACATTGTGCTGGGCCAGTTTGGCCTTGACCTTGGCGATCACCTCATCGGAGGCGTTGTGGTCCCACACAACACCGGGTTCCTCCCGGCTGAGTTTCTGACCTGGGTAGAACTCGATCACTTTGCCGCCAGCCTGGGCTGTCTTCTCTATCGCCTCGAAGGTCGTGAAACGATTGAAGGTGTATGCCTGGCAGCCTATCGCGAAACCGTTGACCCTATACTTCTGAGGGATCGGTGGCAGGGCGTAAGCCGCTCCCGCAAAGCATGTTGCCAACAGCGCTGCACCCAGCCACCCGCTGGCGCGGCCCATCCGAAAACATGTCGTTCGCATATTGTCAGGGATAGACGGACACAAGGCACCCGACATTCATCCGTCCGGTGGTCGTCCTGGCTTCGACCATATCCATGTGGAAGTGAAGCCACAGCGCCGCCCAGCCGCGGCCGAGCGTCTAAGTGGTCTGTTTCCATGTCACCCTCAGGAATCCGTCTGTATCCAACGACGCGGTTGTGGACACGCCATTCGGTGACGGCTCTCAGCCCGCGGACCTCGCGAAAAGGATCGCCCAGTTGACCGTGCAGCGCTTCTTGACGGAAGAGTCAGGGGCGGAACGAGGTCGCTCCAGTTGCTTTGACTGACTTGGCGCTCGACCTGCGCACAGGCGGCGGGTAGTCTGGAAGCCAGTGTTATGACGGATCCTAGATACCACCGATTGGCCCAGTTGCTCGTCCAATACTCCACCGCGCTGCGGCGCCGTGACCGCGTCTTGTTGGACATGATTGAAACGCCCGAGGAGTTCGTCGTCGCGCTGATACGTCAGGTTCGGGCGGCCGGTGCCACCCCGATTGTCGAGCTGCGCCACACGCGAGTGACACGTGAGCTTATGCGCGACACGGACGCCACGCACGCGGCTCTGGTCCGGGACATTGAGCTGCATCGAATGCGCAAGATGGACGCGTACGTCGCCGTGCGAGGCAGCGCGAACTCAAACGAGACAGCAGACGTGCCACCCGACCGACTGAAGCTCTTCAGCAGGACCACGCGACCAGTCCTGGACTACCGAGTCAACAAGACTCGCTGGGTCGTGCTTCGTTGGCCAACCCCGAGCATGGCTCAGGCAGCAGCCACCAGCACCGAAGCATTCGAGGATTTCTACTTCGATGTTTGCCTTGTCGACTACCAGAAGATGGCGCGTGTGACGGTGCCGCTGGAACGGCGGTTGCGTCGAGCCGATCGCGTCCACATCAAAGGTCCCGGCACCGATCTGGTCTTCAGCGTCAAAGGCATCGGCGCCAAACCATGCTGCGGCCTCCGCAACATCCCTGACGGCGAGTGTTTCACCTGCCCCACTCTCAAGTCCGCCAACGGCACCATCCAATTCAACACGCCCACAATCTACGCAGGCACCAAGTTCGAGAATATCCGACTCGATCTGAAGAACGGGCGCGTCATTCGCGCCACCGGCTCCAACGAAAAGAAACTAAACGAGATTCTCGATACCGATCCCGGCGCGCGCTGCATCGGCGAGTTCTCATTCGGATTCAACCCGCACATTCTCAACCCCATGTGCGACACTTTGTTCGACGAAAAAATCGCCGGCTCGCTGCATTTCACTCCAGGTTCTGCTTACGACGAATGCGGCAACGGCAACAAGTCCGCCATTCACTGGGACATGGTGTTGATCCAACGCCCAGAGTGGGGAGGCGGGGAAGTCTGGTTCGATGGCGAACTGATTCGGAAGGACGGCTTGTTTGTGCCCAAAGAGCTGAGGGCGCTTAATCCGACGCGCTTGAAGTAAGACCGACAATCGCGACAGCGGAATGGATGCCAGACGCATAATGGCGCTCCAACACCTTCTCGCTCGCTTTGTGGCGGCACTGACTGTCATGACTTATGTGCTGGCCTAAACCCGCGAACGCCTGCCGCTCTGAGCCCGGATCGATTACTCGCTTCCTCGCCTGTTGTCTTGCGATTGTGGCAAGGGACTTGGGAGCGCTTTCCGCGGAGCCGCTCCCGTCCACGCTGACCTCGCCCCCATCGACCAGCACCCTCATCGGCTGGCATTTCGACCGCGACGGCGACTTTGAGGGTTGGCAACCTAATAGCCACGTTGCTGAAGCCAGCGTTGCCGGCGGTTCGCTGGTCTGCCGCGGTGTTGGCTCGGACCCGATCCTCGTGCAGCGGAACCTGCTCGATCTCAAAGCGTCTCCATGGCAAACGGTGGAACTCCGTCTCCAAGCCAACCGTGACGGTTTCGCCGAGCTGTTCTGGAGTAACACGACGGAAGGGCGGTACGGAGGATTCACGCAGGAAAAAAGCACGCGATTCAACGTTGTCGGGGACGGTCAGTGGCATACATACCGACTGTTTCCGTTCTGGCATCCGGAGGGCCGGATCGTCCGGCTGCGACTCGATCTTTACGACGGGACGCGCTTGGCGTTGGACAGCCTGACGATCAAAGAGCTCTTGATGCCAAACAAGCCGCCAAGGGCGAGTTTTGACTTCACACGAGGGATGGAGGGCTGGCAGCCGTTGATGGACATGGCCGTGGCGCCCGATGCGGACGGCGCGCGACTGGGTCCTATCGGAAAGGCCGGGTGGCTTCTGGGGCCGCCGGTGTCAATCGACGCCGAGTCAAACAGCATCGTCTCGGTCCGCATGTCGGTTGACCGGGGCCATAGGGCGACACTTTGGTTCGCCACTGACCAAACGCACGGCCTGAAATCGCTTTCGTTTGGTATCGACGCCGATGGGCGCGAGCACTTCTACAACATCGAGATGATGGCTGTGAAGGATTGGACAGGTCGCGTCATTGCGCTCGGACTGCGACCGAGCGACGATTCGTCGGCGAAGGCGGTGTTGCGCGGGCTCGACGTGAGCGATGGACCGCGTGGTCCGCCGCAACTCGAGGTCAAATCGTTCGCGCTCGACGAGGCCATCCCAGTGGCCGGCCGATCCGTCCCGCTAAACGCCTTGATTGTTAACACGGGCGCCGCCGCGGCCACGAACATTCGCGCGCGCCTCCGTTTGCCTCCAGGCGTCGATCTGGTGGGTGGAGCGCGGCAGGACCAACGGTTGCCTGCGATTGGATTCGATGAAGAGGCGACACTGGTGTGGAATCTGCGCGCCCGCCGTCCGCTCACTAATGACGCAGTGCTCGCATTGAGTTGCGTTGGCAAGGGCGCTGGAACCGCGACGCAATTCACTGTTTTGTCGGAAGCGCGGACGGCCCTGGCGTTCGCGCCGGCGGCCAAAGCAATGCCGTCCTCGACCGTCCCAACGCCAGAGGCGGTGGCGGGACCTTATGAGGTTGGAGTCTACTATTTCCCGGGCTGGCAAAGCCCGAGCCAGTGGCATCCAATCAAGCGTTTCCCCGAACGCCGGCCTGTTCTCGGCTGGTATCGTGAAGGCGATCCAGAAGTGGCCGACTGGCACGTCAAGTGGGCTGTCGAACATGGGATAACATACTTCGCTTACGATTGGTATTGGTCCCAGGGCGTGCGGCAACTCGAACACGCATTGCACGACGGCTACTTGCGCGCGCGTCACCGGCATCTGCTCAAGTTCTG
>JAXDCU010000140.1:0-3734 GCA_034677645.1 Verrucomicrobiia bacterium | reverse complement strand
GCAGAATGTCTTCATCACAGATTGTCGGTGACCGACGGTAGCTTGGAGAAGAAATGCATCATCACATCAACAGGCGGCCACCTGGAATCAAGATTCGGACGATTGCTGACCGGACATACGTGGGGCCAGTTACGGCGCGCTTCAGGGCTTTCTTTATTGTTTTGACACTTTCACAAGGCACAACCGTCGGGCCGGCAGTTCCAGCGAGATGTGGACACTCGGGCCTTCAACGTGAATCACCCGTTGCTGAAGTGGCGTCGCGTTGTCCACGCCGGCAGCCGTCAGCGTCATGACGTAGTCGTCGGGCGAGAGCAGGAACAGTTCAGCCTCCAAGTCCCGCGGTTGGGCGCCGAAGTGGTACAATTCCGCGGCAAACGACGTGCGACTGGAGTCGGTGACGAACGCGGCGATCTCTCGCGGCGCCGTTCGCCAGCGCACGGCGTTCAGTGGAAACACCAGCGGGTTACCCAGGTCCCCTGTTGCGCTGCTATACAGGATTTCCGGCGACGGCGCGGGCGGAGCGGGCTCGGGGAGATGGACCAGGAAGTTGCGCGTGAACGACATCACCCGGTCGGTCCAGCGCATTTCGGCGGTGTATGCTTCCCAGTTAGAGCGGAAGGCCTCGGCGTTGCGGCGCAGGGCGGATTCGAGCGGAGCGGCATCGCCGGTCAACCGGTAACGCACATAACCCGAGGCATCCGCCCGGAGCAACGGGTCGTACTGCGTGTCGCCGGTGAGCAGCCGGTACTTGGCCAGCGTATCGGACAGGAAGCCCGACATGCGTCGCGCGCACCACGTTTCGGAGCCGGGCTCGCCTTCGGGCGTCTGCGGGTGCTTCATACGGAGCGCGGCCATCGAGCGAATGGGTTCAAGGTATCTCTCTTCCCGGGTCGTGTGATAGGCCAGCAGCAGCGTGGAAGTCATTAGTCGAGTGGCGCCGGGCCAGTTGTAGAGCGCGTCATTGTGGCCAATGACAAATGGCTCCCACCAGGGCCGGTCGGTCTTGGCGACGCCGCCATCGGGCCAGCGAATGGCCGAGGGCAACACGCCGGCAGGCTTGCCGTTCTCGGCACGCGCGGCGGCATCCACCCACGCCTTGAGCCACTCGCCGAACAGTGCCGTCAAGGCCGGGTCGCCGGTGCGCTGCCAGTAGAGCAGCGTCGGCTGGATGATCGACGGATGATAAACCGTGTCGAACGCGCGGGCGGCGCTGGTGTCCACTTTGTCCACGCTGAAGTAAATGGACTTGAACTGCAGGAAGCCGCGTTCGTTCCGCGCGGTCCAGCGCTCGCGCATCAGCTCGGCCAGGCGCAGGGCACGCTGCTTCCACACCGGATCATCCGGCCGAAGGTGCATCATGGGCAGGATGGTGTCGGTCGTATCCTCGTTGGAATGTTCGACGTCGGTGACGCGAGAAGTGAAACCCTCGCGCAGGTGCGGTTGCTGGAAAATGCCGCTCGAGATGCGTTCCTGTGCGGCCGTCACGACCGGGTCCTCGAACGCGATCATCACCGGCACCCACCAGCGCCACATTTCGACGTCGTCGCCCCAGCCGCCACCGAACTGGCCATCGGGAAGCTGGCGTTCGGCGATCCACCAATGAATCACGTCGGCGAGCTTCTCCAAACCCTCGCGCTGGAGGTTGGCCCAGGCGGGGGCCGCGGGATCGGCGGGATAGGGTTTCGGCCACGGGATGGGTTCGCCCAGGTACATTCGCACGACGCGGTTCTCGGGAAATGCCGCGCGGGTTTCCTGGAGCAACTGCCGGGCTTCACCAAAGTACTTCTCGCGACGCTGCTTCACCGAGAGCAGCGGGCTGCTCTGTATGACCTGCCAGATCAACATGCGCCCCCGGTAGAGCGCCCAGATGGGCCGCAGGGGCGAACCCGGAGAAACTTCCGGCGGATACAGCGGTCCGTCGCCGACCGCGCGCACCCGGCCCGTGAAGAAGCGACACAGATAACCGTTCTCCGCCGCGCGGCTGTGGTCCACAACGACGCGCGACTTGCCATCAGCCCAGTCGTCCACCACCGGCAGCAACGTGGCCAGATCGGCGCGCGGCGTCGGATCGAGATCGGTGCGCGCCTCCAACTGGCGGAGCAGGCGCAACCGTTCCATCTCATCGTGAGTCGTGCCCGCTCTCTGAATAATCTGCATGATGGTTGTGTGCGCGGGTGGAGGCTCCTTCGCGGCACCAGCGACTTGTGTCGCTTCCGCCCCCATTGGCTCAAGCATGGCTTCTTCCCAGCGGGCCTCTGAGAGAATGTACGTGGGCACTGCAACCGCCGAAGAGCCAATGAGGACAACGCAGATTGGAATGAACCAAGTGAGTTTCATCGAATGCTGTATGTTCGGGCCTTGCTGCTGCGCCATGACATGCGCGATGGTGTTCTTTGAACGCGGCAGGGGTCAATGACACTTTGGTCGTGAGTCCCAGCAACGCTTGGCGGCTCCTGCCCCTTGCTTGCTGATTCTCCGCAGAGCCGCTAGCCTACCGGGAGTCCTGTGTCGGGGCGCGATGAACAGCACGGCAACAAACGGCCACAACGGGCTGGCTGAACTGGAACGGCGGCTCTGGTCGGCAGCGGATCAACTTTGGGCCAACTCACCGCTGCGCCCCAGCGAGCGATGCGGTGATAGCCATCGTGAACCGCCCCTTGTTACCAAGGCAACTAGTGGCGCAAGGTCCCCCAATCCGCGCCGGCCTCAAGGAACGGAGCCGAAGTCGGACCGCACAGCTATGCCGCTACTCCTGGGAAAGCATTATGTTAAGTTAGCGCGTATAGCCCATCAGCCCCGTCAGTTGCGGGTCTGTCCTCGCTTGGCGCCACTGTGTCACCTCGCGCGCGAGCGGCCCGGAGACGCTCGTTTTCCGTGAGGAGAAAACTCCACAGGCGCAAGGCCGCAGGCGAGGGGTCGAAAAGCAACTGGCGCAGACGGAGATCACTATCCTGTCCGACGTGGCGGGACAGGGGGCATCCATAGGAGGGTTCAGGCAGGCCCTGCCGCGCCTGTTTCGCGTAATGCTGGTCCCACTCCTCCAGGGTCAACTGATGAAGGGTAGCGCTCATCGCAGGGCTTCGACAAAGGCGCCGAGGCGCGTGAGATCGCGCGGACTCGTTCCCCGAGCCTCGTGTTCGTCAAGGAGCAACACGGGCAGACCGAAGGCTTCGCGGAGGCTGGCGGCTTCCGCCAGCCAGAGGTCGCACCCGACGTGCACCCAAAGCACGATGCCGCGCACACGCCGTTGGGTCAGCCGCGCCCCGATCCAGTCATAGAGGCGCGAATTAGGTCGGTGGAGGACGTCCACGGAATGGTCGAAGTAGTGGTCGGTCAGGATATCCAAGGGCGATCGACCGGCGGAGCCGGAGGGCAATGGCGGCAGGAGGTAGCGTTCGCCGGGCTCGGTGGCATTGAGAACCACACGGTCGCCGATGGATTCGACCGCATCGAACAAATCCAATTGCGAGCGCAAGAGCGGTCCGCCCACGATGGCGAGCGGGACGCCCTGCCACGGGGCGGACGAAACCGGCTCGGACACAACGCCATGCTCAAAGAACGCCATCATTATCTCGGCCGCCTGCCGGGCGCCGAGTTGCGGGAGGAGTTCGCGGAGCCGCTGGCGGCGGCGGTCCCAGTCGAGGAGGACGGTTTCGAGTCGCTCGTCGGCAGGCGACTGGCCTCCGAGTTGCACGAGGAATCTGCCCAGCCGATCAAGTTCGTTGCGATGGAGT
>JAXDCU010000139.1:0-4725 GCA_034677645.1 Verrucomicrobiia bacterium | reverse complement strand
AACCCGCGGCCCCAGTACGCGCGTATTCCGCGCTTCCTGGACGGCCGAATACTTCGACACAATCGGCCGGGAGGTTTTTCCGGCCGAAAATCTTCGACATGTAGCCTTCCACGAAGCCTCTGTCCTCGGCAACCAAGCACTGCTTCGCATGCTCGGCCAGGAAGTTGTAGCCCAAGGACCGCTCTCTGATAGTCCGCATGGACTCGTTATGGAGATTCCCGAAAGTGATGTGTATGAATGGGCAGCACAAGACATCGCCAAACGGAGTGATGTAGATGGCTTCCTTCATCGCTGGGCAGCCTCGATCGATCTGAATCGAGTCCATGTCTTGCCTCACCCACGGCGTCGATCTCACCAGCGCCCTGATATAGCGCATGTCAGTGGAGTCTACCATTACTGTCTGGTTCCCATCCCAGTTCCCGCTCGGCGCGGCCAAGACCAGGTTCAGCAGGATTCGATTCTTGATGCAATAGTCGACGAGCTTGACGAAGCCTGGCGTGTAGAGATTCATCTTCGAGACCGTCGAGTTCATCTGGACGTGCAACCCATTGCGCTTCGCCTCTGCGATACCAGCCATGGTTTTGCTGTAGCACCCTTGCCTGCCGCGAAACCTGTCGTGTTCTTCGGGAATGAAGCTGTCGAGACTGACGTTCAGTTGATCAACACCCCATGATCGCAACTGACGGGCCTTTTTCGAGTCGATCGTCGTGCCATTAGTTGTGATGGAAAAGAGAGCTCTCCGTGGGGACATGCTTCGAATCACGTCTTCCAGGTTGTCCATCAGAGTAACCTCGCCCCCCTGCAATGAAAGGTGGATGGCGCCCAAGTCCAAGCATTGTCGAGCTATGCGCCGGTAATCATCGACCGTGAGTCGCGGCCAGCGATCGTTCTTTTCCAGTGCCGTCTTGAAGCAATGCTCACAGGAAAGGTTACAGCGGTAGTCGACCGCGAAATCGATGTATCGCAGAGGCTGTTCGCCAGGAAAGACGAAACTCCTCATATAGAACTTTACCATTCGCGCCATGAATTGGGGCTTACGCAGGACCATGCCGTACTTCAAGGCGGCGAGCTGGCGCATCAAACGCATAAGTATTGTCTCCAAAAAAGTGTCGCTGCCCCGCCAGGCGCTGCCGATGCTCCCGGCCACTTTGGGCGCGACCGTCTCAGTTTCAGGCTACACGCATTTCTTTCTCAGAGGGCTGGACGATGCTCGACCTGTACGAGTCATTTAAGCCGAAAAGGGCCGGCATGTCAAAGCCCTCGAAAAGCGACAGTTGGGGTCACATCTAAACATTCGACAATTCGTCTTCGAGTCGTGGAATACGAGGTTCGTGTTTCCAACGCGTTCCAAAAAGGGGAACCTCGCCCCCCATGATGTCCGGGCTCGTGTCGGGAATTTCGTGACGTTTTGGAACTGGCAGGGCATGGTCATCAACGATGTGTTGCCTCGGCATTGCGAATTGGTTTCGGGTTGGTGTGGGTGTGCTCGCTCTTGCGGCATTAGTCATTCTCAAGGTGCACGGAGCCGACGCGCCGCGTTTTCCAAAGCCTGATCCGGCTCGAGCTTTCGCGGAGCTGAAGGTGTTTGGTGTAGGCGGCTGGCCGGTGCGTTGGCCGAGTGAGGACTGGGACGGTGCTCGGGGTCGAATTGTTGAGGATGCAGGCTGGCGGCGTTGGCTGGCGGACCAACGCGCTGACTTGGACGATTGGATTGAGCATAGACGGGATCGGGTGGAATGGGTATCGGGTTGGTGGCACGATTTCGTAAGTCCCAAGGACGGTTCGTTCCTAACATGGAGACCGGACGAGCCGGGCGAGGAGACGCTCTCCAGCCCGTCTGATCCGAAGGTGAGGCTGACGCCCAAGCTTCATGCTGCGTGGGTGTATGGATTCCGGGGGCGCCACGCGACGAAGCTAGTCGAGGCGGCCCAGGTCTTTCGACTGACAGAGGATGGGCGTTACGCTGAATGGGTGGTTGGGCAGTTGGACTTCTACGCGACCAACTACACGCGTTGGCCCGAGAAACCGGGTCGCGGCTGCAGGCTCATGTGGCAGAGCCTCGACGAGGCGGTCAACCTGGTGAAGTTCGTCAATGCCGTGAGGTTGTTGGGCGACGCAGCTGACGCCGCGCAAAGACAGCGATGGTTCGAACAGTTCTTCCGGCCACAGGCGGCGATGCTCGAAACGACTTTTCAGCGCATCCACAACATCGCCTGCTGGCACCGCGCGGCGGTTGGTCATGTGGCGTTGTGCTTTGACGACGACGAACTCTGGCGCAAGGCAGTCGATGGGCCGTTCGGCTTGCGGCAACAGATTGCCCAGGGCGTGACTAGCGATTATCTCTGGTTCGAGCAGTCGCTGGGCTACAACAGCTACGTCGTAAGCGCGCTGCGTCCGTTCTTCGAATACGCCGCCATGGTCGGACGCGGCGACGAACTGCGGGACGAGATGGTTATCACTGAGAATCTCATGCTTGCTCCGATCGCCCTGCGTTTCCCAACCGGTCAGTTGCCAAATCCGGCCGACTCAACGGGCGGGCCGGGCCGCGCGCCAAATCTCGCGACACTGGCGGCGTCATACCGACTTTTCCCAACTGGCCTCGGTCTGCGCGAGGCGGCTGGAAATCGGAATTGGGACACATTGCTCGATCCGCCGGCTGTACCTGAGCGTGTCCGACGCGTGCCCGCGACCGTGAGCTGCAATCTGGAGTCAAGTCGGATGGCGATTCTGCGACGGGGCGATTGGCAGGTGTTCTTTCACTACGGTCAGCTAGATGCATCGCACGCGCAGGCAGAGGCGCTGAACTATGAGTTGTTTCTGGGTAACACCGACATTAGCCACGACCCGGGCACGGTCGGGTACGGCTCGGTGCTGCATCGCGAGTATTTCACAAGAGGCCTCGCCCACAACGTGCCGCTTGTGAACGGCGAGGGACAGGCGCCCTGGCATCCGGGTGAACTGCTGGGCTTTGACGAGTCAGGCGGCAGGGTGGCGGCGCGGCAGACAAAGTACCGATCTGGTTGCATCGCGGAACGTGAATTGCGCGTCGAAGGCGGGAAGCTCGTGGATGTTGTGAAATTGGCGCTCAAGCCGGGCGCGGCTCCGGAAGCTCTTGGCCTGGCAATACACCTGCAAGGCAGGGTGCGCTTGTCAGACGATTTCGCGTCGAATTTCACATTTGCGGCTGATAATCGCCCCGCCGCATTCGGTCACTGGGTGGGCTGTAGGACGGCGACGTTCACGAACGCCGCGAAGCTCGAAGCGAGGTTCGGGGAACGCCGGCTTGAACTTACATTGTCAGCGCCAGGCAGGTTTACGTTGACCCACGGCAGAAGTCCCGACGTGCCACCGCGTGAGCGTGAGAGCCTCTATTTGGAAACGAAAGGGACGGAGACCAGATTCACCACGACCTTCGCGCCGGCCGAAACCGCGTTTTAAGAGAACGCCTGCCGGTAACTACTCAGACTGTATCACAGTGAGAGAGCGCGCAGGGAAAACGCGGACGTCGTTGCCGAGCCCGATGCCGTGTGTCCAAACTGTCCCAGCCAGCGTGCTTGACAGACAATCGACGCACTGGCAGATAACGCCAACGAGCCAGACTTGTCAGGATGGATCGGCGCGGCGGCACTCTCACAAAACTCAAAATGCGAGTGCAGCATAGGAGATCAACCCGTTTTTCGGAACGGGCACTAACCGAGCGTGTCAAGGAGCTCACTTGCCTCCAGGAAATCGCGCAGGTCGCGGCGTTGCCGGGCGCGCCACTTGACACCATGCTGCAGCAGATCGTCGAACGGCTGCCATCGGCCTGGCAGTACCCCGGGATCGCCTTCGCGCGTATTGTCGTGGACGGACGTTCATACACAACTCGCGGATTCCAGGAGAGCAAATGGCGACAGACGGCTTATATCGTCGTTGGTGGTGTCCGCCGGGGCGTTACGGGATGTTCTATGGGCGTCGGATGCCCGACATGGACGAAGGCCCTTTTCTGAAGGAGGAACGAGCGCTGATTGACGCCGTGGCTCGGCAAGTGGCTCTCGTTGTTGAGCAGCGGCAAGCCAATGCCGACAAATCGGAACTGCAGCACCAGTTGGAGCATGCCGACCGGCTCGCGACAATCGGCATGCTTGCTGCCGGGGCGGCTCATGAGCTGAACGAACCGATCGGAAACATCCTAGGGTTCGCCCAGTTGGCCGGGAAATGCCCGGGGTTGCCTATTCCGGTTAAACGAGACCTAAAGAGCATTGTGGCAGCGTCGCTTCACGCCCGCGAGGTGATCCGCAACCTCCTGGTTTTCGCACGACAAACGCCTCCGCGGAAGACGCGGGTAAACCTGAACAAAGTGGTCACGGAGAGTCTTCTCTTCTTGGAGTCGCGCTGTGCGAGGCAAGGGATTCAACTTGTGCGCCGGCTGTCGACGCGCATGCCCGAGATCACGGCTGATGCCGCTCAGATCAAGCAGGTTCTGTTCAACCTTGTCGTGAATGCGTTGCAGGCAATGGACGGCGACGGTCGGATCACGGTGCGAACACGGCACTGCGGCAATCAAGCTCTGCTGACGGTCGCGGACACTGGTTGTGGCATGACTGAAGAAGTCGTGCGGCAGATGTTCATGCCGTTTTTCACGACGAAAGACATCGGCCAGGGAACTGGGCTGGGCTTGCCAGTGGTCCACGGCATCGTGACCTCACACGGTGGTTCAATCAGCGTCAAAAGCCGGGTAGGACA
>JAXDCU010000138.1:0-11401 GCA_034677645.1 Verrucomicrobiia bacterium | reverse complement strand
GTTTGTTACGGTCCCAACGATCAGGAACCGTCGCACTGCATCTCGAAAGCGCGGCCCGACTCATATCATAGACCCGCTAATGCAGTGACTCACCGAGCGTGTCCATTGTCACAACCACAGGGAACTTCGCAACCGCGAGCTTCCACATGGCTTCCGGCGCGCCAAACTCCTTCAGGAACCAGACACCCCGCACTCCGCTGACGCACTCGGCCAACACTTGCGCCGCGCCACCCACCGCGTGCAAATAAACGCACCCACGCGACTTGCAGGCATCCAAAGTCCGCTCACCCATCCCACCCTTGCCAATGATCCCGCGCACGCCAAACCGACGGACAATGTCGGCCGCGTATGGCTCCTCACGCGCTGAAGTGGTCGGCCCGGCCGCAACCACACGCCAAATCCCGGTCTCGTCGCGAAGCACAACCGGCCCGCAATGATAGAGTATTTGGTCCCGAAGGTCCACGCCGATTGGCAGCGATCCACCCAGCGCCAGATGTTTGTGCACCGCGTCGCGCGCGGTGTAAAGCGTGCCTGTCACCAACGCTTCATCCCCCACTCGCAAGGCGCGGATGCGATCCTCGGTGAACGGCTCTGTTAGCTCTGTCACTTAGTCACCCCGTTTCTCAGTATATCCATCTTTGAACTTCGCCATCGGGATCGAGTACCACGCCCTGGCGCCGGAAAGCCCAGCACATATAACTGACGGTCACGAAAAACGATGCCGGGACCCGATTTGCGGCGCACACCTTCACGCCAAGCAATGTCGTTCTTCCTCCGAAGCCCATCGGACCGATTCCGAGCTTGTTCGCCGTCATAAGCACATCCCGCTCGAATCCGTCCAGAACCGCGTTCGGATTCGTATCGTCCAGCCGACGCAAGAACTGCCTTTTCGACAATTCATACCCGGTCGCCCGGTCGCCCCCAATGCAGACCCCGAGAACGCCCGGCGCGCAGCCTCTGCCTTGAGCCTGAAACACCGCATCGAGAACCGCTCTCCGGCAGCCGGCAATGTCCCGATCAGCTCCGATTAGGTGGTCTGGCAAGGAATACTGGGCGCCCACGTTCTCGCATCCGCCGCCCTTGAGGATGAGCCGAACCTCGACAGTCTCGACTCGGTGCTGGTTGAAATGGAACGTCGGCGCGCCAGGACCGACGTTTGTCCCGTCGTTTTCACCGGTGATCGCGTCAACGGAATTCTGGCGGAGCAAGCCATCGCGCGTGGCACGCCTGACCGCTTCACACGCCGCTTCAGTAAACATCGCCCGGTCAAAACCGCGAGCCGCATCCACGTAGAAAAGAAGACTCCCAGTGTCCTGGCAGAGTGGCCTGCATTTTTCACTGGCAATCGCCGCGTTCCGCTCGACGATCTCCAGAACTGACGCCGCGATCGTCCCTTTGTCCTCACGCTGGATGCCAGCTCGGATCGCGCGCTGCACGTCGTCCGGCAGCTCGGACGACGCGCCGCGAATCAGTGCCAGGAGCGAGTTTTGGAGCGCATGCACGCTACATGCAACCTATCGGCAGCGCTTAAGCCTGTCAACAAATGGCCCAGCTTCCTGATCATCGCGTAAGGTGCCAGCGGTTGACTAGTTTCACCACGAGGACAATAAGAACACGAGGTAACATCGATCAGCATGCCCAATTCTGTCATATAGGGAATAGTTGAAAAGCTACTGCTAATCTCTGGGTTCTCCTTCGCGGATTTCCCGAGCTTCGTGGTGAGTTTAGACGAGGATTTGGGCGCACCTCGCTTTCTTGCAAGTCGTTCGGCGTCCACTTATCCTCTCGCGCTGTCTTATGAACGCTCGTGAGGAAAAACGGATAGCCGGCTGGCGTTTTCTTGTGCCGTTCTTGATTGGCGACGTCCTGTTGCTGGCCGCCGCCGTGACCATATACTTGCAGGCCGCGCGGCCTATGTCTCCGGTCGAGACAGCTACTTTCGCCTTGTGCGTAACTGGCGGAGCGTTGCTGGGTGTCTGGCCGCTCGTTCTTCGTAATCGGGCGGACCTGAAACGATACGAAATCGACGAACTGAGCAGGACACTTGCCCAAATCCAGCGGAGTGAGGAGGTGGCGCGCTGCATCGAGAACGCCACCGCACACTGGCAAACCGCCCAGGAACATGCCGTCTCGACGGTGACCGCCGCTCGCGAGATCGGCGAGCGAATGGAAAACGTACAAAAGGAATTCCGATCTCTCGCGGATCAGGCCGCCGACGCGGAACGCAATCACCTCCGACTCGAAGTCAACCCGCTCCGCCGCGCGGAAAGCGACTGGCTTCAGGTTTTGGTTCGGGTGCTTGATCATGTTCACGCGCTACACATGGCCGGCGTGCGATCTGGGCAGGCCGGTTTGATCGAGCAGCTTGGCAACTTTCAGAACGCTTGTCGGGACGCGGCCAGGCGTGTTGGGCTGGTGCCAGTTCTCGCCACACCTGGCGCGCCTTTCAATGCCGAGTTGAATCAGCTCGTTAACCCGGAGGCAACCGTCCCCGACGGGGCGGTTATTGGCGAGATGATGGCGACGGGCTTTGCTTACCAGGGCCAGCTCCTGCGTCGCGCGGTTGTCACGCTACAGAGCCCAACAGCATCTTCAACGCCAACGGAGTCGGTACTCGAGAGCTTCAGCAGCCTGCCGAAACCCGCGACACAACAGTTGCCAGGCATTCCGGAAGTCACAATCACGACGGCCGGGGAGACAGTTGATAATCCGGATCGCGTCGAGCCCCAAACCAAGGTGCGGCCGGTGGACCCTGCCGACCAGAGCCGGCCCCTGGATGCACCCGCTGAATAGACCAAAACGGGCCGACGGCGGGGTTCGACGGTTCGCCATCTTTGTTTGCGACAGGAACCCCCCGGCTTTTGGCCAATGCCAACTTCAGGGCGTCCGTCACCCGCGCCGCAAATGACAGCGAAAATTTTGTGGCGCTTTTCATTTTGTCTGGTAAATTCCCCCACCTTTCGTTGGCGGGCGCCCGCGAGTGCTTGCCAACGGCCAACTTGAGTATACCGTGCGATCAACTAAACGCCATGGTGCCGTGACAAAGAAGAGAAAGCCCGTGCAGAGAAGGGCAACCGCAGCTGCTCGGAAGAGGAGGAAGGTTGCGCCGTCCGTCACGACCGCGACTATTCTTGGCAGACCCGCCCAACGTCTGACAGGCGATGGGCTGCCACGCATCAAGCCGGAGTGGGCAAGGTACTATCGCAACTTGCTCGATTTGCGCGAGCGGCTTCGGAGACAAATGAGCGGCCTTGCCAAGGAATCCGCCGAGGAGATGGATAGTTACAGCCTGCACATGGCGGATGCCGGCACGGACAACTTTGACCGCGATTTCGCGCTGAGCTTGCTGTCGTCCGATCAGGATGCGGTTTATGAGATCGAAGAGGCGCTTAAGCGCATTGAGAGAGGCACGTACGGAGTTTGCGAATTAACCGGGAAGCAAATTCCGCGCGTGCGTCTGGAAGCCATTCCCTGGACTCGCTTCACGGTCGAGGCTCAGGCCCAACTCGAAAGAGACGGAGCCTTGCGCCATAGACGCCTTGGAGCGCTTGGCACCATTGACACGATCGGAGCCCCGGAAGTCGAGGAAGAAGCCGAGGAAGAAGAAAAGTCGGCAAAGGAAAAGGAGTAATGCCATGCCCCGCGAGCTGGTCACAATCCAGTGCACAGAGGCGCGTAAGGAGGGCAAGCCGCCCTCCCGTTACACAACCACGCGCAACAAGAAGACCCAAACCGAGAAGGTCGAGTTGAAGAAGTACAACCGATTCCTTCGCCGGCACACAGTCCATCGCGAGATCAAGTAAGCCACCATGCCAAGAAAAACCAATCTTGACCGCCCCAGTCGCGGCCGCCGCCCTGGCGTGCGCGAGCCCCGCATACCCCGGCCCAAACCAAAAATAGATTTCACCGTGGACGTGCTGGACTTCCGCAACACTAACCTCCTGCGCCAGTTTGTAACCGACGCTGGTCGTTTGTTGCCCCGCAAGTATACGGGGCTTCCGGCCCACTATCAGAGGCGCTTGACGAGGGCGCTCAAACGGGCCAGGCAAGCCTTGCTCATGAAGTGAGGCTTCCCACCCGGCCACGGTTGTCCGGGAAACGCTCTCCAAGCGCGCCGGTGGCCGGTGGCAGGCGGTTCGCGCTTCTGGAAACCATTTGTAGCGTTTCCGCCTACCGCCCAGCGGCTAACACCGGCTAGAACGCATGAGCCAAGACAAGCCCAGGCCGCGAGCCACCAAACAATCCGATCCCACCGGACAAGGCCCGTCCCCGGCAGGCTCCCGCCCCGCCAAGCCCCAGACCAGTTCGCCGATCCGAGTCTTTGTTGGCAAGCGGAGCCCGTTGTTCCGGCGTGTGGACTGGCTGACGTTCGCTATCGCGACGCTCATCACTCTGGCGGGCTACTTGTACACGCTTGCGCCGGACCTGACGCTTGAGGACTGCGGCGAGTTGGCTGTTGCTTCGTACTATGCCGGCGTGCCTCATGCGCCCGGATATCCGGTGTGGACAATCTACACCTGGCTGTTCACCGTGTTGCTGCCCTTTTCGAACATTGCCTGGCGTGTCGCTGTTTCATCGGCCGTCGCGGCCGCGCTGGCGAACGGGCTCCTGGGACTGATCGTGTCTCGCGGCAGCAGCATGATCCTCGAAGGCATTCAAGACCTTAAAGGAATCGAGCGCCGCTGGGAGAACGGGTTGTGTTTGGTGTCCGGAATCGTGGCCGCCATGCTGATCGGCTTCAACGGCTTCATGTGGAGCCAAGCGATCATCGTCGAGGTTTACACTCTTAGCGTGCTCTCGTTGATGGGCGTGCTGGTCTGCCTGCTGCACTGGATTTACGCGCCCAACCGGACCCGCTACCTCTACGTTGCCGCTTTCCTTTTCGGCATCTGTTTCAACAACCATCAGACGCTCATCGTGGCCGCCATCGGCCTCGAAGTCGCAATCGCCGTTGCCCGGCCAAAGCTGGGCCGCGACGCTTTCTTCGCGAATGTGGTCTTCTACTTTGCCGGGCTGGCGCTCAACGCCCTCGGCGTGATGTCCACGTTTCAGCAAAACGTCCCATTGTTCGTGGTTTTCAACATTGTCGGAATCAGCTCGCTCGCCGTGTGCGTCTATCTGACGGTCAAAACTGGCGGTCTACTGTCCGAATGGAGGACTGTCCTGATCACGATGATGGTGTGGTTGGCGGGAGTGGCTTTCTACCTCTACATGCCGCTTGCCTCGGCGACCAACCCGCCGATGAACTGGGCCTACCCGCGCACATTCGATGGTTTCATCCACGCTTTCACCCGCGGTCAGTACGAGAAAACCAATCCAACCAATCTGCTCTCAGACCCCCTTCGCTTCTTTTTTCAGTTGAAGATGTACTTCGAAGGAGCGATCGATGAATTCAACCTCACTTATCTTTTGCTCGCTGCGGTGCCATTCTTCTTCATTGGAAGGATGCAACAGCGAGAGCGATCGTGGATTCTTGGCAACACCGCGATCTACGCGTGCCTGGCTTTCATCCTTCTGATCCTGCTCAACCCAAATACCGACCGCCAAAGCCGCGATCTAACGAAGGTTTTCTTCACGGCATCGCACGTCACGCTAGCCATGTTCGTCGGACACGGTCTCAGTCTCGTAGGCGCCATGATGATTGTGCGCTACCAGCAATATCGCACATGGGCCCTGTACGGCGCGGCGATCGGAACCGCGGTCGCGTTGTACGCACTGGCAGCAAAGGTGCAGGACGCCTACGGGAATCCCGCGGCTGGGACGGCCGGCGCCTGGCTGTTTTTCAAAGGTCTGGTCACAGCCCTGCGGCAGGCCCATTTCTTCACTCCACCCGTTTACTCGATCTACGCGGCGGTGATTGTTTTTCTTTGGTCGATCACGGTGCTGGGAATCGTCCTTCTCCACCGCAAGCACCTTCCGCCCGTCTTTCTGCTGGCTGCTTTCGCGGTGATTCCTGTTTCACCGCTGGTTTCTCACTGGGCGGAGAACGAGCAACGAGGTCATCGCTTTGGCTTCTGGTTTGGGCACGACATGTTCACTCCGCCATTTGGCATCTACCCCGAGATGACGCGCGATGCCATTCTATTCGGAGGGACTGACCCTGGTCGTTTCTGTCCCACGTACATGATCTTCTGCGAGAGTTTCATAAAACCAACACAGCGGTTCGACCCGGATTTCGACCGCCGTGATGTTTATGTCATCACGCAGAATGCCCTTGCTGACGCGACCTACCTGAACTACATCCGCGCTCATTACAATCGCAGCACACAGCTAGACCCGCCATTCTTGCACGATTTCGTCATGTACCTTCAATCGATCGCGATGGGGAGAAAGGAGGCCGACAAGCGCCTTGCCGGACAACCGTATCGGTTGAACCCAGTCGCGAAGACGATCGGGAGCCTCACCAACCTGGTGGCGCCGTTCGATCGCTTGATCATCAACGGCGGCAAATGGGTCGAAGACGGCCGCCGTCGGAGGGGAGTTTACCCGCCAAACG
The DNA here is from genome assembly GCA_034677645.1 of Verrucomicrobiia bacterium. Lineage (GTDB taxonomy): Bacteria > Verrucomicrobiota > Verrucomicrobiia > Limisphaerales > J093 > JAAYVR01. The sequence continues at coordinate 4,905 of JAXDCU010000138.1, read as the reverse complement.
AAATACTCACACCGACGCCTGAAGATTCCCAAGCTTGCTTCGCCGAGTACATCACCGACGCGCAGCGGCGACTCTTCCACGACACGCAGTATCCAAACGAACCCAAGGAACTGCGCCCTGGCGAACTGGTCAATTTCACGCCGGACGGTCGGGTGCAGGTAGCCGGCCAGGTCGCTGTAATGGCTATCAACGGTCTGCTCACCAAAGTCATATTCGACAAGAACCCAACCAACGAGTTCTTCATCGAGGAGAGTTTCCCTCTCGAGTGGATGTACCCGTACCTCACCCCATACGGCGTCATAATGAAGATCAATCGGAAACCCGTCCCCGAAATCACCGGGGAGATGCTCCGCCGCGATCACGAGTTCTGGACCAAGTACTCCGCCCGCCTCTGCGGCGACTGGATCACTTATGACACGCCCATCAAGGACATCTGCGAATTCGCGGACAGAGTGTACCGCAAAGGTGATCTGACAGGATACTCTGGTGACCCAAAGTTCGTCCGCGATGACGACGCCCAAAAGGCCTTCTCAAAGCTCCGCAACTCAATAGCCGGCCTCTACGCTTGGCGCATCAGCCAAACCCAGAACTCCGAAGAACGCAACCGCCTCATACGCGAAGCCGACTTCGCCTTCAAACAGGCATTCGCCTTCTGTCCATATAGCCCCGAGACCGTCACCCGCTACGCGACACTCCTGGTTGGTATCGGCAGAACCGACGACGCTCTCGTCGTGGCCGAAGCCGCGCAACGACTGGACGAGGAAAGCCCATTCGCGCAGAGCGTCATCGACCAAATACGCGGCGTGAGGCAGAACATGGCTGCACTGGCCCAAGCTCAAAACCAGATCGGGCAACTCGAACAGCAGTACCGCACTAACACGAACAGCATCCAGGCGGCTTTCAGCCTTGTTAGCGCCTATCTACAGCTCCAACAGACAGGACCGGCCTTCCAAGTGCTGGACGAGATCATGCTGCGCCCCAATGCCGACGCCAGCATCCTGCTCTCCGTTGCAAATGCATACGTTCAACTCGGCCAGTATGGACGCGTCGAGCCCGCCCTTGTTCGACTTGCAGCCTTGATGCCCGACAGTCCCGAAATCTGGTACGATCTCGCAGGCGCTCAGACAGCCATCGGCAAAACCAACGAAGCCCTCCAGTCCCTGGCCGTTGCTCTTGGCCTCAACCAGCGCCGCCTTGCAGCCGATCCGTCCGCGTCGAATCTCTTGCCATTGGCGGCCAGCGACGCCCGCTTCCTGAACCTGCGCGCCCATCCCCAGTTTCGAGAGCTCTTGACCCATGGGCAAAGTGCACCCCAATCCATCCTGGAGAGTCCCTCCCAAAAACGCTAAGAAACAACTGGAGCCGGCACGCGCGCCGGAAGCGACACCCCATTTCCGCCTGTCTCACCAGCCACGCGACGAAATCACGCCAGGCGCCTTTGCCGCGCGAAATGTTCCCGCCCAATCCCTATTTGCCCGCGACGATTGCGTCCAGCCGCCGTCCATGCTCCTCGGGACTGAGGTTTCCGCCCTCGATTGTCATCCAGCCACTGTAGCGGACTGCCTCGAGCGCGGCGCGCACGACTGGCCAACGAACACTGCCGTCCCGGATGTTGACGAAGTCTCCTTCGCCCTTGGGGTCGGCCGGATTGAGTTTGAAATCCTTCACGTGGCACTTTGCCAGAAGACCAGCGAGCGCGAGAATCCACTGCTCGGAAGGTGCGTACTTCACATGATTGCCGATGTCGAAATAGGCCTTCACCCAGGGACTCGCGAACGAAGCGACGAAATGTCGGAATATGTCAGGACGAACCCAGAGATTGTTCCAGACGTTCTCCAGGGCGATTACCACGCCGCATTTCTCCGCCAACGGAATCAACCGCTTCACCGCTTCGCGTGAAGTGTCGATAGCATGGTTGTGCGCTTCGATGTAGTTTCGGTATGGCGCGTTGTCGCCGACGACGACTCTCTTCAAGTGACCAGTGGTCTCGTCGAAATCGATCTGGTACTCCCATGGCCGCGGCAGGCTCATGCCCCCAATGCGGCAGGGCACCAGCAGCATCGCGTCCGCCCCAAACGCCTGCGCGGCGCGCAACGCATCCTCGGTCACCCGATAACTCGCGTCGGCCTTTGACTGATCGCGGTTGTTGAACTCAGCCCATCCTCGTATCACGGAGTGAATCCTCATTCCGACTTTCTCCGCTGCCGCCCGACACTTGCCAGCCTCAGACACAGGCATTGGTGGAGCCTCGACGCCGTCAAAACCCACGTCCTTCAGTTTCCTGAGTTCCTCCTCGGTCGGTTTATCAAGAATCAGCGCCTTCTTTAAGGAGCTCGCTGGCGAGGGTTCTTGGGCTTGGGCACGCACGACTCCCGGCACCCCAGCCAGCCCCGCAACCGCTGTCGCCCCTGCGGATATGGTTATGAAATCACGGCGAGTTATCGATTTATTCATGAGAAACTCAGTATTGTGGCTTGAACTATCATGCTCCACGAGACGATGGCTTCCCGCTTCGTCGCGCGCAACAGTTTTCATCGACGAAGGTGGTGTACCCGTGTGTCCCGAAGTTGTTGGCCTGCCCGGGAGCGCGGACTTCAGCCCGCTTCCACTGGCGAGTACGGAATGGATCGTCTTCGGATCTTTGGGCTCTTCAAGGATTCCGTGAGCGAGGCGCGGTAACCAAGGATGTGATGATGGAACAAAGCGTCCTGTGTCGGAATAGGTGAGTTGTCCGAGCCGCGTCTCACCGGGCCACACGCGGGAATTGGCCAGGCCATGCACTCCGCACTGGTTTGTGCCACCAGACGCCGATCAACTCCAAAAAACAAAACGGCGAGGATCGGAAGTCCAATCCCCGCCGTGTGAATCAATGGGCCCGTGAACTAGTATCGGTGCCGGCCTCTGCCAAAATCACGCCGCCTTCCACCTCCACCTCCACCTCCCCGGTTCTGATCGCCGCCTGGTGGGCGCTCGGTTTTCGGGCGCGCCTCGTTGACCGTCAGACTCCTGCCACCAAGCGAGGCGCCATTCATCGCCTCAATCGCTTTCTTGGCCTCCTCAGGGGTACTCATGGTCACAAACCCAAAACCACGCGGGCGCCCGCTCACGCGGTCAACCATGAGTGTAGCCTCGACAACCGTGCCGTGCGCCGCAAACGCGTCGTGCAGCTCATTCTCGGTAGTGTCGAAGGAGATGTTCCCGACAAACAACTTCGTGCTCATGTGATGCTATCTACTGCTTCGTGTTGTCCTCGACTGACAGTTGCGCATTCCAAGACTGTTCCCGACCTCCGGGTTTCAAATCATCACTGAACCACGTTCAACTGAGGATTCTCCATGCCGTGGATACAATCAGCTATCGAGCGGACGGGCGTAACAATGGCATCTTCCGACAAAGGCGCAAGCTCGATTTGGCTTTGCCACGGCCAAGTACCGCTCCAACTGTTTGCGGATCAGCTTCTTACACCGCGAAAGTCGAGTTCCAGTTTCTTCCCTTCACGGATCAAATCCGCCCACGTTAACTCGCCTCCGCGGTACGCTGCCTCACGACCCAACACGGCCGTCAGGTTGGACCGGACCGACGGCGCAACAGTTGGATTATCGCATTTGCCCGCGACGACAAACTGGTGAAACTCGCGGATGTTAGTCTGCGCGCCCGTACTATAGAGGTTGCCTACGTTCCCGCCCGGAAACGGCTCGTTGCCGCGAATCCATACATTGCTGAAATAATCGGTGTAAATATAGCCCTCCGCGCCATACGCGCGACAGACGATCTCGTCACGCATCTCAGGAATCGTCTGGATGCATGTGAAAGAGAGAGGGATGTTCCCTGGAAACACGTAGTTGACGGCGAAGTGATCCCAAATGCTCCCCCTTGGCCGGAGTTTCTGTCCGCCAACCCCAATCGCCCGCACTGGGTCGGCGTCCAAAACCCACGTGGCAACGTCAAGTGCATGAATGGCTTGCTCGACAATGAAATCGCCCGACAAAGGCAACACGCAGTACCACTGCCGCAATCGCGCTTCAGGCTCGGACGGCGGCACATTCCGACCGCCGCCTGTCCAAGGATAGTGAGCCTCGGCCATGACCAACGAGCCAATGTCGCCTTTGCGAACACGGGCCAGCGCCTCCCGGTAGAGTTCGTTTGCTCTTGTCTGGAAATCGACCAGGAAAACCAGCTTGCTGGCCGCGGCCCGCCGACCAGCCTCGGCGATTGCCAGACAACCCGGCACGTCCACCGCGATTGGCTTGGCCAAAAATACGTGCTTCCCCGCCGCCACGGCGTCCGTCGCCTGCTGAGGATGAAAGTACGGCGGCGTCTCGATCGCAACAGCGTCGAGCTTGCCCTCAAGCATCCGCTTGTACCCCGACAAGCCCGTGTATCGCCGCCCTTTGTCGATTCCGAACTTCTCACCGGCAGCATCCACCCGATCCACAAAGTAATCCGCACAGGCGACAATCTTGTACAAGCCAGTCTCGGCAAAGAGCCCGGCAATCCACGCCCCTCGTCCGCCGCACCCGATCAGCCCAAGCTCGATCTTCTCATTCGCCTCCGCGCCGAACACGGCACTTGGCTTGAGTACCGCAAAGGCTGCAGCGGAAGCTGCCCCCGCCAAAAAAGCACGGCGCGCCAACTGGCCCGTGAAAGCGGCATGACAGGGTAAGGTGTGAGTGCCGCCACCCATGCATTTGAGGCGCTCTGTGCTTGTCCCGGTGGTCATCGCAATTCTCCTTTCGCGAGTGCGTCAGTCATCGCTTTGCGCGGCGTTTACCTTCGAGCCCATTCACCACACTCGTGGTCCACTCGACACTCTTTCGTGTGTTTTCGTCCGAGCCGCTGCATTCCAACGACACAACTCCACTCCACTTCGTCCGGCGCAGGAATTCGAGACACGCGCGGATGTTG
>JAXDCU010000137.1:0-4679 GCA_034677645.1 Verrucomicrobiia bacterium | reverse complement strand
CGTGTTGTTCTGGAGCCGCGGCAACGAGTCCGCGCGCATCGCGATCGCAAAAAGATTCGTATCGGTCACGCCGTTGGCTTCAAAATGGCAATGCTCGACCCGGCTATCCGAGATGTGCAGCCGCAGCCCGTCTTGTCGGTTGGCGCGGACGGTGCAGTTTGTGATGAGCGAGGCCGATGTGTCGCACTGAATCCCCACTGTCGAGCTGTTTTCTATGGCGCAATTGAGAATGTCCGCCGAGGCGGAATTGAGCCATAACATGGCTGGCCATGTAGCCCCGCCGTATTCGACCACACAATGGTCCAGAACCGAGTTGGTACTGGGCGGTCGAATTAAGATACCTCGCCATTGGCCGGCGACCTTGACCGCCGCGGCCGAAGTGAATGCTATAGGCGCCGACTCAGTGCCGCGAGCCAGAAGTGTCCCCTCGACAATTAGAGACGAGCCGGCATCTCTGAATTGGACTGTCGCACCATGCTCGATCGTCAGGGTTTGCCCGCCCCAGAGAACCGTGTCTTGAGTGATCAGGTACGGCAGGTTGTCCTTGAACCAGGTGCCGCCGCGCGACAACACCCCGCCAAACACGCCAATAGCATCCGATCCATTACCCGCAGCCGTGTTATTCTGGAGCCGCGGCAACGAGTCAGCGCGCATCCAGATCGCAAAACCGCCGGTCGTTGGACCGTTGTTGGCGAATTGGCAGTCAGCGATCGTCGGATCGGAAGCGTACAGGCTGACGCCGTGGAGCCGGCTTTGGCGAATCGCACAATTCCGAAGCGTTGGCGACGCAGCCTCGAGGCGGATTATTTCCTCGCTCTGAGCGGCTCCGGCCTCGAAGGCGCAGTATTCGAGCACCGTGTCAACGTCGACGGTGGAGTCGCGGAACACAACGAAGTTCCATTGTCCCGGGGCCTTTTGAGTGTCATCGGACGTGAAGAGGATGGGCGCCGCTGCCGTACCGTGCGCGACCAGGGTGCCATCGACGACGAGAGAATCCTCCGGATCGCGAAACTGAATGACGACGCCGGCTTCGATGGTGAGCTGCTGGCCTCCTGGGACGACCACCGTGTCAGTGACGAGGTAAGGGCTTTGTGCCAGTTGCAGCACGCCGGTTTGACTGCCACTTATTGGCGTTGCACTCCAAGCGACTGATTGGGCGAGGAGGTTAGCACAGAGCCACGGAATTGCCCGGAAGAGAGTCAGCTTCACGAGGAGGATGTTGATGGTCGAGCAAGCCGAAAGTCAACGCTGGAACAGACAATAGCTTTGAGGTGGTCTGAAAGGGGATTTGGCATCCTCCGAGCATGACTTCTGGGAGAGTTCCTCGTTCCTCGGAATCTCCAGGCGCGCCAGCGCGCCGGTTGCGGCTCCCGACGTAAGCGCTATTCTCAGTAGTTCGCCTGCACGACAACTTTGCCGGTCAGGCCCTTCAGCACGATCAACTCCTTGTCCGGTTCGAAGTCTGGCCAGGCCTTTCCGCCCAGATCGAACCTCCCCATGAACCTTGCTTGCCCGCGTAAACGCGGGACTCTGGCGGGCGGCCGCTCTGCATGGTCCGCGGCGTTGTCCGGCTCCCGACCGGTCAGAGTTCCGCCTTCAGACGGCTTCGTTGTGGACCAGACCGCAAGGTCCATGGGCTCAATGCGTTCTAAAAAAGAAACTCCGCTCCCCATGGACCGCATAGTAGGGACCGATTCCACTCGGTCCCTGATTTCCCAACAAACGAGGACGCGGTAGAACGCGCCCCTACCTCCCGGTTCAAGGCCACAAAGCGTGTTCGTAGAAACAAGGATGCTCACCACGAACCGGACTTTCAACGCTCAACGTTCAACTGAGCTCCGCGTTGAATGTTGAGGGTTGGACGTTGAGCGTTGAACGTGCCTGGTACATGGCCTCAATGCGTGACAAGCCACTTGTCGTTCGCGCTTCCCACGGTCTCTGGCGAGTGGCGGAGCATTCGCCGTTATCCAATCTCCAGGGTTCGAACGGAGAGTGGTTCGCGATACGGTCTCGTTTGGGAGCCCAGCGCTCAGCAATTGACTGTGAGGCTTGTGGAGTTAGTTGCTCCGTTCCGTCTTGCCTGAGTTGGCGGCACGGAAGAAGCTCGGTGGGTGAACGCTCCGAGCCGGCGACGTAAACATGTATTTGCATTCGAGCTCGGCGCCACGTTCTACCCACAAACAGCTCTGTTCCGACGTGTCAAGCTGTATGAAGATGACCAATACGACACTGTTATTCACTCTAGCGACTCTGAGTCTGAACGGGGCCGCTGCGCCCAGTCGTCAAGAGCTATGGTATGACAAACCAGCCGCGAATTGGAACGCCGCGCTGCCAATTGGCAATGGCCGCATGGGCGCGATGATTTTCGGCGGCGTCGCCCAGGAACACTTTCAGTTCAACGAAAGCACTCTGTGGACCGGCGGACCACATGAGTATCATAACGATGGCGCGGCGAAGTGTATGCCCGTGCTGCGTGACTTGTGCAACCAGAGCCGCGTGCTGTGGATCGAAGCCCGACGATTGGACGAGCAGGGCAGAAAAGCCGAAGCCGATCAGAAGCGCAAAGCCTCCCGCGCCAAACAAAAGGAAGCCGAAGATATTGGCCGCAGGGAATTCATGAGCATCCCGCTCCGACAAATGGCCTATCAGTCGTTTGGCGACGTGCACTTGTTTTTCCCGGAACACAGCAACGCCACCCACTACCGGCGCAGCCTTGATCTGGACACCGCGACGGTCAAAGTGAGTTATCGCCTGAACGACGCGGCGTTCACTCGCGAGTGCTTTGCGTCGTATCCCGACCAGGTGATCGTGTGGCGCGTTGCCGCCGACAAACCCGGCCGCGTGAGTTTCACCGCCAGAATAGAGAGCCCGCATGAATCGGCCAAAACAGCCATGCGCGAGGGCGAGCAACTCGCTCTCTTCGGTCAAGTTCAGGATGGTGGGTTGAGATTCGATGCTCGAATGAAGGTCATTCCTCATGGCGGCAGATTGTCGGTGAGCGATGAGGACATCAGAGTTGAAAATGCCAATTCGGCCTGCATCATCCTGGCCGCCGCGACAAGTTTCAAAGACTTCACCGACATCAGCGCCGACCCCGGAGCGCGCGTTGGGACAACCGTGAAGAACGCGGCGCGCAAGAGCTACAATCGGTTGCTAGAGGCGCACCTGGCCGATCACCAGACCTTGTTTCGCCGCGTATCTCTCGATCTAGGTATCACCGAAGCGGCCGCGATGTCCACGGACGATCGGATAATGAAGTTCGCCAGCGGCAACGACCCCGACCTTGCCGCGCTGGTGTTCCAGTATGGCCGGTATCTGCTGATCGCGAGCAGCCGCCGCGGCGGGCAACCGGCAAACTTGCAGGGCATCTGGAACGACTCGCTGCGGCCACCCTGGGAAAGCAAGTACACCGTGAACATAAACACCGAGATGAACTACTGGCCGGCTGAGGTCGGGAATCTTTCTGAATGCGCCGAGCCACTGTTCGACCTGATTTCGGACTGCGCTGTCAGCGGGCGAAAGACCGCGCGGGCGCATTATGGCATGCGAGGGTGGGTGTTGCATCATAACACCGATTTGTGGCGAGGCACGGCGCCCATTAACAACAGCGACCACGGCATCTGGCCAACCGGTGGGGCTTGGTTGTGTCAGCATTTGTGGGAGCATTGGCTCTTCACTGGCGACAAGAAATTCCTGGCACGAAAAGCCTATCCGATCATGAAGGAAGCTTCGCTCTTCTTCACGGAATACCTGTTCCGCGACCCAATCACCGCCAAGCTGATCAGCGGCCCATCTAATTCGCCCGAACAAGGTGGTTTGGTCAACGGTCCGACAATGGACCACCAGATAATTCGCGCGCTGTTCGCGAACACGTCCGAGGCGGCGCGAATCCTCAAGCGCGACACTGCGTTCGCGGCCAAGCTGGACGCGATACGGCGTGAGATCGCCCCAAATCAGATCGGACAGCATGGCCAGCTCCAGGAATGGATGGAAGACAAGGACGATCCAAAGAACAAGCACCGCCACCTATCGCATCTCTGGGCCGTTCATCCAGGTAATGAAATCACACCGCGCGATCAGCGTATGTTTGCTGCCGCGCGGCAATCGCTTATATACCGCGGCGACGAGGCGACCGGCTGGAGCATGGGCTGGAAGGTCAATCTCTGGGCGAGGTTTCTGGATGGCGACCATGCCTACCTGATTTTGAAAAACCTCTTGAGACCGTTCCCACCTCCAGTCGGCGCTCACGGCGGCGGCGGTCTTTATCCCAACCTGTTTGACGCACATCCGCCATTTCAGATCGACGGCAACTTCGGGGCTTCAGCCGGGATCGCGGAAATGCTGCTACAAAGCCAGAACGATGAAATCCACTTGCTTCCAGCTCTGCCGAAAGCGTGGCCGGCGGGCAAGATAACTGGCTTGCGCGCCCGTGGCGGCTACACGGTGGACATCACCTGGGCGGACGGAAAGGTCACTTACTATCGCATCGCAGGCAAGCGCCGCGGAGCGGCGAAAGTCAGGGTCAACGGCGAATTCAAGTTGGTTCCTGTGGTCAGGTATTCTCAGACTAAGTGGTCATGAACGCAAATACGGTGACGTTCGTTGCGCCCAATTTGGCCTGCGGCGAGGCGCGACGAGGGAGCATATCCGCAGCGATACGCGACCGAGGAGCAACAAAG
>JAXDCU010000136.1:0-5342 GCA_034677645.1 Verrucomicrobiia bacterium | reverse complement strand
TCCCCGGTAGGGCGAGGCTCCAGCCGAGCCGCTCACAGCCTGTGCAGTATATCGCGGCCCGGCTCCGCGGGAGCGTCGCCCTACCGCACGGTTCATGGCGCCAAAGCGTGTTCACAGGAACAAGGGGGCTTCCCACGAACCGGCTCTCCGCGGTCGTGGTCCCGACGCGTTCCAAAGAAGAACCTTCGCTTCCCATGTGTGCGCTGCTGACTGACATGCTCCAGTACGGCAGTCCGCTGGGTCTGTTGTTCGCTGCATTCGCCATCTGGATGCTCGTGGATGCCATACGGCGACGCGAATGGCTGTGGGCGGTTTTCATCTTCATCTTCCCGCCTCTGAACGCTGTGCTCTACTTCTTCCTGGTATACCGAGCTGGGGCGGCTTCTCCGTTGCGCGGATTTGAGCTGCCCGGCGCGAATGACAGACGCCGGGTCAAAGAGCTTCAGAACCAAATACACCATCTCGACAAGGCGCATCACCATTCCCAACTCGGAGATGTTTACTTCCACCAAGGAAAGCTCGACAAAGCACTCGCATCGTATCGCGCGGCGCTCGAACGCGATCCTGAAGACCACGACACCCAGGCGCACTACGGCCAGTGCCTCCTGCGCCAAAACCGCACAGCCGAAGCTCTGCCCTTCCTCGAACACGTGTGCGCCGCTCAACCCGACCATGATTACGGACATTCCATGATGGCTCTGGCGGAGACTTACGCCGCTCTGGGGCGCGTCGACGATGCAATCCGCACCTGGCAGAGTGTGCTTCAATCGCACACGTACGCCAGGGCACGCGTGCAGCTGGCTGAGATTTATGCGCAACGCGGCCAAAAGGACGCGGCGCGGACTGAGCTTGCCGAAGTGGTCTCGGACGACTCACACGCGCCCGCGTTCCAGCGCAAACGCGACCGCGTGTGGGTGAAGCGCGCGCGCCGTCTGCTGGAGCGACTGGGGAACGTGTAGGTCTGAAGCTGGCTCCGCGAAAAAGCGGTCGCCTTGCCGCTCAGCCCAGGGTAGGGTACCTAGTAATGCATGCGCCGGTAACTGAGTTCCGCAGAGCGGCCATCGCCGCTCTTGTGGAACGCGCGGTGGCCTCAACGCCCGTTGTCGACGTCCACACGCATCTGTACGACCCGCTTCTTGGGGGCCTGCTGTTATGGGGCATCGACGATCTCTTGGTGTATCATTACCTTGTGGCGGAGGCTTTCCGACACATCAAACTGCCTTACGAGGATTTCTGGCGCCTCGGCAAACGCGAGCAGGCTGACTTGGTATGGGCTGAGCTGTTTGTCAATCATTCCCCGCTCTCGGAGGCGTGCCGCGGAGTGCTCACCACGCTCCATCGTCTTGGCCTCGACGCCAAACAGCGCGATCTCCCGTCTCTCCGTCTTTGGTACTCGCAGTGGGAACCGGAGCGTTTTGTCAATCGCTGCCTCGAACTTGCCAATGTCAAGACCGTCTACATGACCAACTCGCCGTTTGACGACGCCGAGCGGGCTGTGTGGCAGAAAGGCTTTCTGCGCGACGAACGGTTTGTCGCCGCGCTTCGTGTTGATCCCTTGCTCGTTGATTACTCCGAGGCGGCCCGGCGTCTGCGAGAGTGGGGTTACGACGTGGGAGAAGGGTTCTCGGTTCACACGATCAGCGAGATCAGACGTTTTCTGGCTGACTGGTCTCTGCGCCTCGACGCGCGGTACCTGATGGTCTCGTTGCCGCCTGAGTTCTCGTGCGATGAAGCGTCGGACTGCACCAAGCTTCTCCAGGGAGCGATAATGCCGCACTGCCGCGAGTTCGGAATGCCCTTCGCTCTCATGCTTGGCGTGCGCCGCGCGGTGAATCCCGCGCTGCAACTTGCTGGAGATGGCCTTGGTCAGTCTGACCTTTCGACGCTGGCGCACATGTGCGCCGCTTGTCCCGAAAACCGTTTTCTGGTCACTGTGCTCTCTCGCGAAAACCAACATGAGCTTTGTGTCCTGGCCCGCAAGTTTCGCAATCTCCACGTTTTCGGCTGCTGGTGGTTCACCAATGTCCCCTATCTCATCGAGGAAATAACTCGATTGCGGCTTGAGCTGATCGGCACGAGCTTTACCGCGCAGCATTCGGATGCGCGCGTGCTCGACCAGTTGCTATACAAATGGGATCATGCCCGTAAGGTGCTGGCTAAGGTTCTGATTGAGAAGTACGCCGACATTGCGGCAACCGGCTGGGAACCGACAGCCGTCGAGGTCGAACGCGACGTGCAACTGCTTCTGGGCGGCGCCTTCGACCAATTCGTCGGAGGCCGCTGCAATGCCCTCGTGGACTAGCACTCGGAGTTCCTTGCCGTTGGCGCTCGGCAAGCGCCGATTGCGTAGGCGCATGGCTCTGATTGGAGAGGGGCCGAGAATGGAGAGACAGATGTTGGATTTCGGGTTTCCAACATCAGCGCTTGAACCAGGAACGCGATATGCTAACAATACCGTTTGGGTATGGAATCGAACGGAACCAGTCGACAGTTGCGAATGGTGCCATGCGTGTCCTGCGCGGCGAGGCTGTTTTTGGATGGTGACCTGCCGCCGCTGAGCACGGTTCCATGCACCAAGTGCGGCGCGTTGGTGATGATTCCGATGCGTCTGCGGCAGTTTGAGTTGCGCTCGGCTATTGCCTCGGGAGGCATGGGGACCGTGTACCGTGCGTTTGACACAACGCTTGAACGCGAGGTGGCGGTCAAGCTGATGAAGAAAGACCTCCAGGAAGACACCCAAGCGCTGCAGAGCTTCTATCGGGAAGCCAGGGCCTGCGCTCAGCTCAGCCATACCAACATCATCCACATATACACGTTCGATGAAGGCGAGGGCCGGCTCTACCTTGTCATGGAACTGGCCGATCGCGGGAGTCTGGACACTCACATCGAGAAAGGCAGGCTGGACGAACTCAAGGTGCTTGACATCGGCATCAAGGTGGCCTCCGCGCTCGATACGGCTCTCAAGCACGGCCTGCTCCACCGGGACATCAAACCCGGCAACATTCTTTTCAACGCCGAGGGCGAGCCTAAGCTCGTCGATTTTGGGCTCGCTCGGCGCGCCGATGCGGACGTTGAGCATGATGGGACCGTTTGGGGTACCCCATATTACATTGCTCCCGAGAAAATCCGGCGCGAGCCCGAGACGTTTCTGTCAGACATGTACAGCCTGGCCGGGACACTGTATCATGCGATCACGAGACACGTCCCATTCGAAGCCCCGACTATCGAAGATGTCATAGCTGCCCATGTCCATACACCCTTGACGCCTCCGAATCAGGTGGTCCGCGAAATCACCGCGCCGACCAGCGACGCATTAGTGCGCGCCATGTCCAAGAATCCCGCTGACCGTTTCGAGAGCTACGACGAGTTTATCATGGCGCTCACAGCGGCCCGGAGCCAGTACTTGGTGGGCCATCTCCGCAGGCAGAATGGAGGCATTAGCTCCCCCGCCGGAGTCCTGAAGAGCCTGTTCCGCAGGTAGACACCGACCGCGCGTCGGGGCCGGCTCCGCCTGAGCCCCGCCCCATCCAGACTCAGTTGCGAGGGGAGCTCTGCTTCTTCACCTCGTCCAAGACACGACGCTCATCGTCACTTCAGCGGCTTCTCCGCTGAGTGCTCGCGCTCATGCTCAGACTCGCAATCGCGATCGTGGTCGCGATTTCAGATGGAATCACTTCATGATGCCCAGCCGGTCCCGCCAAATCCTGTAGAGAGTCACCGTCGCCCGCACATCACGCAGACAGTACTCCGCGATCTCGCGACCGCGACCGGCCGCGACCAATTCGTTCATGTCCCTTCCGGTGACGCCATGGCTCTTGGGCGAATCGATCCCGAACACCTTGCAGTAGAAGTCGAGGTTAAACCTCCGCGCGGCGCCTTCGCGTCCACTCACGCCATAGAAGCTCAACTGGTCGGCCAGGTCGCAATGTGGCTCGGTGGCATACCTGTAACCGAGCCAGTTCTTGCGCGTAATAGAGACGTTGTTGATGGCAGAACGAAGGTATAGGAATGGAACGTCGAAACCGCGCCCGTTGAAGGTGACGACTTGCTCGTAATGGCGGGCAACTTCCCAGAAACCAGTCAACAGCGCCGCTTCATCCTGGCACGTCACATATTCGACTTGACCGTCTTTGACGTCCGAGTCCCGCTCGCCGGCGTCCGTGTAAATCACCTGTCCGCGATTGGTGTCCACATTCACCATCCCTATGCAGATCACTTGTGCCGTGAGCGGCCAGAGATTGAGTTGCTGAGCGATTTCCGCGCGTCTCTGCTCGCGCGCGGTTGTGTCCGCCAGCTTCTCCGCTTCGCGAAACAGATACTCGCACTGGGCGTCGTCCAACGACTCACGCGGCAGCGCCGAGGTCTCGATATCGAACGCGAGGATTGCCATGGATGAGGAATGGTTTCGGCGATTCTTGTTCCCTGCCAGTGACCGCGAGCCACGATGTCCCAGCCACGGCGGGGACTCAACACTGCTCTTGAAATGGCAACAAGTTCCCTTCGGTATCGAACCGCATTGCCTGTGGTTCGCCGCATGTCTCCAGCCGCCCAGCCGCTTCGGGCAGGTTCAGACAAGCCTCAGAAGCTTCGAATTGCTCAACGGATAGAGTGTCTCTAATGTGCACGACGCGGGCGGTGTTTGGAGCTGCGATCGGCAGTGTGCCCAGCGCGCACCGGATGGTTTCGAGGTCGGATGGGAAATGGATAGGGACCTTAGCGGCTTGCAGCGACAACGCTGTCACTGCGTTCAATGCCGTGATCCTCGCGTCCATGGCGCGCACAAGCCTGTCCGTGGTAAAATCAGCCAGGCCGAGACCGATGGCGTTGCCACGGCTCTCGGGCGTCAAGCCCCGCACGAACAACCGGCGCACCCGCGGGGCAGGTTCGTCGCTCGACTCGTTCAGTGAATAACCATGGACCATCCGTCCGATCACCGCCGGGTCCATGCCGGTGCCGCTGATGTTCTTACCCATCCAATCGACTACCAGGAGGTCGATGGTAGTGAACGGCAAGGTCGGCATGAGGGTTGTTGCCTGGGCGCAAAGGGCTTCTTCGCGCGACTCGAAGTTTTCGGGCGCAACGAACTCGATTTGGGCAGTGGCATGGCGCTGGTTCTCGATTACGGCCAGGCCGCCTAAGAGAGGCAACCGCGCTCCCAACACGCGCGCGCATCGACGCAATACGCGCTCGTGTCCGATCGCGGCCGCGGCGCGGTGAAAGCCGGCGGCTCCCGCCCTCTTGCCGAGCCCGACCACAAGCATCTTGAGCAAGCCGCTTCCGATCCCGCCTGTGAAGTCAGTGTGCGGTTTCACGCGAGACACGAGCAAAATCGCATCGGCGCG
>JAXDCU010000135.1:0-4264 GCA_034677645.1 Verrucomicrobiia bacterium | reverse complement strand
AGATTGTCTTGCCGTGATAACCGTCGGAAGGGTTGCCAAGCAAACCAGCGCGGGCATAGGCGCGTTTACGGATGATCCGCATCGAGAAGCTCCTTGATGTAGGCGTGCAACTCGGCGCCATACTTCTCGTCGGCCAGAGCGAACTCGGTAAATGCGCGGAAATACGCCTCGAAGTTCCCGATGTCGTACCGGCGCTCGTCGGGGTTGAGTCGCACGCCATAGACACGCCCCCCTCCCTGGATCACGCGTCGAACTGCATCGGTGAGCTGAATCTCGCCATTCTTGCCGGGCTGCGTCACTTCGAGTGCCGGGAAAATCGACGGCCCGAATACGTAGCGCGCGGCGATAGCCAGAGTGCTGGGCGCTTCCTCCGGTTCCGGCTTCTCGATCACGTCTTCAAGAGCGAAAACGTCGCCAGCGTCACTCGCCGGCTTGGCTATGCCGTAGCGGAACACATCGCTGGCCGGCACTTGCTCGAACGCGATCACGGCGTCGGCCCGTTTCTCGATGAAACAGGCCTTCATCCGCCTGACAACATCACTTTGAGCGTGCAAGCCGATTATCGAGTCCCCCAGAGCAACAACAAAAGGCTGTTCGCCGACGAACGCCCGCGCGCATGACACGGCGTGTCCCAGACCCAGCAATTGTCGCTGGCGGGTGAAGAAATACTGGACCGGCGTGCGCGCGAATTCCAACTCGCCCAAAAGGACCTCCTTGCCAGTTTCGCGCAGCATCTGGACCAGCTCGCCGTCCATGTCAAAGTGGTTTTCGATGGAGTCTTTGCCCGGGCCTGTAATGAAGAGCATGCGCTCCGTCCCAACCCGTGTCAGCTCCTCGACGACATACTGAACCACCGGCTTGCGTCCCACCGGCAGCATTTCCTTGGGTTGGGATTTGGTTGCGGGTAGCAGGCGCGTGCCCAACCCAGCGACAGGGATTACGGCTAGGCTAATAACCATGGCTTTTCAGAATCCAATTCGGCCACGACTATTGAGCAGGCTCAACCGCCACTTTGGCGGGTTGTCTGCCAAAGATGATGAACAGGATAACCCAGAACGCAACGAATATAGCCGGCGGAATAAAGAATTTACTCCAATTATGACGCTGAGCCTTCAAATAATCGCCGCGTTTCACCTGGCCACCTATTTTATCGAAGGTGGCCTTCAACTCCGCCTTGGTATAGGATACGCCACCTGAGCTCCACACGTCGGGAATTCCGTCGACATCGATTGAGCCATCGGCCTTGGTGTACTTTCCAAGGTGCTCGCCAAAGTTGAAGACACCTTTATCTCCTTTGAGGTACTTGACGGACTTAGCTAGATCGAGATATCGCCAGGCCGATGTCTCCATTTCGGGAACATTCCAGGCAGGCAGGCTCTTTGCCAGCACGCCTTCCTGGGCCACGACCGTCTTGGTAAGACTGGGTGCGCATCTGTCAATCTGGTAGCCGAAAATATAACCGCTCAGCACTTGGCCAATACCCAAAAGAAGGAAGGCCAGCAGACTTTGAACGCTCGCTTTGAGATGAGCCGGGGCGACACGATCGCCAAACATATATGCCGCGGCATAAAGGAAGGCATAGGCCATGCCGTGGAACAGCAGGCCAATAATCGCGAAATGGAATCCTTCCAGAGTGAATATGAAGTAACGAACCGCCCATGCACTCATGCCGATAACCAAAACCCATTTCAAACCAATTCGCGAGACGCAGAAAGCAAGGGCGGCCATGAAGAATAGCTCCGAGAACTGGTTAAGCGTAGTCAAGGCCACCGGCGCGGGATAACCAAACTCGCTAAGATACGCGACTACGGACGGGAAGAAATAGTTGCTGCCAAAAATACTGACCATAAAGGCGCAAAGGACAAATATGGTAAAGGTGCGAGACTTGAACATGGCAAGGGCGCCGAGGCCGAAAGCGTCCGTCTTCGCTCCTTTGGCGGGAGCTCCCTTTGGCGGGGTATCTGGAAGTGTAAAGGAGTACAGTCCAAGCAGTATTCCACAACCGCCTCCTACAAAGAAGAAGTATGGAGTAGCGGCGCCGCCGGTGAGGATTTCCACAACCAGGTTTACGAGAATCCACCCGACCGTCCCGAAGATGAACACTTTGGGCGCCGAAGCCGAATCGGGGATGTGTTTGAAAACGACCGTGTTGACCAATGGTATGGACGGCATATAGCAGATGCCGGAGACGAGCATCAAGACCATCAAGTATCCGAACGGGACGACTACGGCTCCCTCACCCGCCGCGGACTCAGCCTGGACGCAAATAAAACCGCACGCCAGAAGCGCGGCGCCTGATATCAAGTGCAAAACGCCGAGCATTCTCTGAGCTGAGAAATATCGGTCCGCGATCGGGCCAATGAACATGGGGGCGATAATCGCTCCAAATGGGATTGCCATGAAGAGGTAGCCAATATTAGGGCCGCTCATCTTGCCATTTAAGTAACCTCCGAGGGCAACAGACCAACTTCCCCAAATTGCAAATTGTAGCAAATACGCCAATTGCAGTCTCGGGTAAACGCATTTAGCTCTATTCTCTGTCATCCTTAGCTCCCACTAGTTATTGGTTAAGTGTCGGTTCGATCATCCCTGCGCGAATGGCGGTGACGCGCGATTTGCGTTTGCGTCTTATGACAGCAACCCCAATCGGATTCAAGAGGAAAAACTCAGCGCGTCGGAGGACGGACGACGCTGCCGCCAGTCACGTAGTGTGCTTTGTCGAACATGGCGCCCATGCCACTGGCACGCGGGTCCTCTGTATGTTTCAGCTCGGCAGCGAGTTGTTTGGCCAGGCGTTCGCGCTGGGAGGCGAACAGCGGATTCTCCGCCAGATTGTTCATCTGCCATGGGTCTGTCTTCAGGTCATAAAGTTCGTTGGACGGGCGTTTTCCGAAAGCCAGGTCAAACAGGCGTTTCACCGCCGCAGCATCGCCATGCTCGACCACGGCATGTTTGCTCGGCGAACCATCGATGTTATTGGCCTGGTCCACGTCGCCGTAGATCGGCGGGTCACCCGCGGGCCAGCGATCAGGCTCGAAGTTGCGAATGTAAAGGAAGTCGATGGTCCTCAGGGCGCGGATGGGATAACCGACATCGCCTTGGCGTACGTTGGCGTGCCGTTCGCGCCCGAAGAAAACATGGTCACGTCGGCTTTCGGCCTGTCCGCTCTTCTCAAAGGTCAGCAATGGCAGGAGGCTGCGGCCGGTCATGTCGGGTGGCGGCTTCAGACCGGCGGCATCGAGGAATGTGGGCGCCAAGTCAGTGAGGCTGACGAAATCATTCAAAGCGCGTCCGCCTTTGATCCGGGCTGGCCAGAGTATGGCGAGAGGCATCTTCACGCCGGGGTCGTAGCAGGTAGCCTTGCCGCGCGGGAATGGCATGCCGTTGTCGCTTGTGATCACGACGAGTGTGTTGTCGAGCTGGCCGCGGGCTTCGAGCGTCTCCAGCAACTTGGCGATGTCGCGGTCGAATCTCTCAATTTCGGCGCAATAGTCGAGTAGATCGCTCCGGACCTCTGGAGTGTCGGGTAGGAACGGGGGCACTTGAACCTGATCGAGTCGCAAACCAGCCTTCAGACCGGAGCCGCGGTCGTATGGGCGGTGCGGGTCAGTGCTGCCGAACCAGAAGCAGAACGGCGTGTCTTTCGGGACACCGCTCAAGAAAGCCTCAAAATCCTTCGCGGGCACGCCGGCCGGATTCCGCGCGCGCCCGTGGAACTTGAAATCGCCCGGACCCCAGCCTTTGCCTTTGAAACCGACCTTATAGCCTGCTTCGGCGAGCAGGTCCGGATAGATTGGCGCCGTGTTCGGCCAGCGGCTCCAAAGGTTGCCGGCTTCCCCGAGCCGCCAGAAATGCTGGCCAGACAACAGCGCCCCGCGCGACGGCGTGCAACTCGGGGCCGAGCAGAACGCGTGGCGGAAGTTCACTCCCTGGCGAGCGACGCGGTCGAACGCGGGAGTTCTGACTATGCGATCGCCGTTGGCGCCAAAGTGGCACGACGATGCGTCGTCCGCGATGCAGAGGAGGATATTGGGTCGGGAGGTCGCAGGGGTCTGAGCCACGGCCACACCGGCTAGCACGGCAACAGCCAGGAAGAAACACCGCGACTTCATGTCATGGATTGTAGTGGCGGCCGTTTGGTTGGGCAATGGCGTTACGTTAGGGCCGTCGTTGGCGCAAAGCCCAGCTTGCCCCCTACACCTTGTAGAGCGGTGATGACGTGCTGGACGTGATCGTCCAGCGGCCGGCCGACGAGGGCGGCGCC
>JAXDCU010000134.1:0-10250 GCA_034677645.1 Verrucomicrobiia bacterium | reverse complement strand
CATACAACAGATTGTCTGATACAACGAGGTCTCTCACAATTCCGTTCGCATTGGGGTTCCAGTCCTCGGCGATGTCGCTGGCGGTGTTTAACGCCCCGATGTTGTTTCGCGGTTTTGTGCCGAGGGTCGTGAAGCTGCCGCCCACATATACCGTGCCGCCGGATACTGCGATGGCGTTCACGACATTCCCGCCGCCGCTTACGCTAGGCTTCCACGTCAGCAAACTGCCGGTCACACTGTCCACGGCAGCAAGCCGGTTTCGTGTCTGGCCCCCCACCTTAGCAAAGCTCCCGCCGAGATAGACCGTGCTGCCGGCAATTCCGAAGGCTTCGACTGTGCCCGAGCAGTTCGGGTTCCATTCGAGCACCTGGCCGGTGGCTGGATCGAGCGCCGCTGCCCGATTGCGTGTCGCCCCACCAATCTGGGTAAAAGCCCCGCCGACGTAGAGCCGGTTGCCGGTCAATACCATCACCGCATTGGTGCCATTCGGAGCGGGGTCCCATGTTTGGTTCACCGACCCATCCGCCAGCACGTGAGCGAGATTACTCCGCGGCACAGCGCCGACACTTGTGAATTGTCCCCCGATAAACCAGCCGCCCTGGCCGTCTGATACGGCGGCAGTGACGATTCCTGCCACGATGGGAAAAGAGGTTTTCGACGCGCCAACATTTGGGTCCACGACACCAACACCTCCTGTGTAAGGGCCAATGTAACCAAACTCGCCGCCGAGATAAACGCGGTCACTGGCAAGAACCACGCTATGAACCGGACCGCTGGGCCGCCAGAACGACGCATCGGGGCTCAAGGAAGGCTGGGCCAGGCTCGCCGTCGAACAGAATGCGACGGTCGACATGCACCAGAAGCTCCGCTGAAGCCGTACTGTGGACAAGTGATTAGTACTCATTTATTCACTCCGTTCTTGGTTGAGGAATCCCTGCCGCTGCATGTCTGCCAGCCTGCGGAGCGAGCCTCCTGGGTCATACCAGCCGGCAAATCTCCTCGCCCCAGACTTCCATGGGAAGAATTCTAATGCGGTCCAATTCGACCGTCAAGATCAAACTGCCGTTCACTGCACTACATTTGAGAGAATCCTTGAAACCTGGGTTGACAACAGGGACGAAACTGATACCCTCCAACTGGTTCTGGAGTTGCCCGAGTATGAAAAATCCTCTTCTTGGTACACTCGTTGTTTTTGTCGCAAGTGGGTCTTTTGTCGCGTCGGCTGGCAACCCCCTCTCAGTCGAATCGTTCAAGAAAGACCCTGTTGCCTCGTCAAACCCAGGGGCTAGCACCTCTGCCCCTGCGCCGATGGTGGTGTACGACAACTTGAGCACATCACCGACGGCGGCTCATTCCGAGCTCAACATCAATAAGCCTGTCTTCGGCGACTCTCTGAGCCTAAGCCACGGCGGGCTCTTAGCCGAGATCGGATTGTCAATGTACAACTCGAGCGCGGGAGGGAACACGGGCGTGATTACTGCCGGTGTGATGCAGGTCGACTTCTACGACAACTCGGTTCCTTACACTGGTGGCACACTGGCCAACCCGTTGCTTGGTACCGCTAGTATGCCGTTGGATTTGAGTGGCCTGACCGGAGGAGGACTGTCACCCGGTTGGTACCTTACCGCCGCCTTCAACGTCTCTCCGCTGAACATAGTCTTGCCGTCGGAGGTGCTGGTGACGCAGGCTTTCACTCAGACCGCGGGCACCAGTACGCGCAACGGGATAGTCCTGTTTCTGGACGCAGTGATAGGTAGCAGTCCGAGCACTGTGTACTTGAAGTCATCCGCTACAGCCGAAGGCCTCTATGTTTTCAGCAACAATCCTGGACAATTCGGTTATCGTATTGTCGTCGTTCCGGAACCAACGCCGCTCGTCGCCGCCGGCTTGCTTCTGGCATTCGCGGGAATATGCGGGTATCGTCGTCGGACTGCGCTTTGATTGAAGACGGATCAGTTCTAGATTCTTACACGTAGTTCCACTGTCCTCTTCATCTGACAATAGAGCAGATGCTGAACGTGTCCCGCAGGTCGGGATACGCAGTCGCTGGGCGATCCATCAGACAACAAGCCATTTCATCCCTGCCGCCATCGAAGTGTCATCACGGACTTCGTAGAGCGCCGTGGTTGCTTCGAGCGGTTGAATAGACAAGTGCGCCAGCTCTTTCAAAACCAAGGTCAAGTTTTAGGCCAGCACTTCGAGACGCGCGTTGTTCCCGTCGTTTTGCCTTGCTGAGCCAACAGTTGGGCGTTACATGATTCGCGCATGGAGATCGGCACGGCCACGAACTCCGCATTAGATCACACCACCTTCGCCTCCGGCGGACTCATTCAATGCGGATGCACGATCAGCATCTATAGTCCAACCGAGACCGATTCTCTGGGCCAATCATGTCTATCCCTCAGCGATATCCGCGAATAGGTGCTTTGGGCAGTGTGGCGGCTTTCCGCGCGCGCGTCGCATCCCTCGGTCTGGACCTGCCGGCGGACGATCGGATTGAGACTGGCGCGGCCTCGCCCCTCGTTCGGCCGGTCGAATCAGTCATCATTAATGGCAAGACAATCGGCAACCGCTGGGCGACTCAGCCAATGGAAGGATGGGATGGGACGACTTCGGGCGGTGTCACTGATGACGTCCGGCGTCGGTGGCGTAGATTTGGCGAAAGTGGCGCCAAGCTCATCTTCGGCTGTGAAGCGATGGCCATCCGCCCCGATGGCCGAGCGAATCCAAATCAGCTTATCATCAATGAAGCTAACCGTAACGACTTGGCGGAACTGATGCAGATTGTGCGCGGCGCGCACGGGAAGAGCTTCGGGGCTGCCGACGACCTAGTGATTGGTTTCCAGCTCACTCATTCGGGCCGGTTCTGCCGACCGCGCGATAGTCGTCAACCAGAGCCGCGCGTGGCTTTCCGACATCCGCTTCTCGATGGGCGTTTTGGTGTGACAAGTGACGCTCAGGTGCTCACCGATGGAGAGATGGAGGCGCTGATAGCGGACTACGTGCGCGCAGCGAGAGTCGCGTGGGAGGTTGGCGCCGATTTTGTCGATATCAAGCACTGCCACGGCTACTTGTTGCACGAGGTGCTAGCTGCCCACACACGACCTGGCCGCTATGGTGGCAGTTTCGAGAACCGCACACGTCTGCTCCGTGAAATCGTCGCTGGAATCCGGGGAGCCGGCATAGGCATCGACCTGGCTGTGCGACTGAGCGCCTTCGATTTCGTCCCGTTCCGACCCGACCCAGGGCAGAGCGCGCCGGGCCAGCTTGGCCCTGGGTTGCCCGAGGATTTCAGTCAGTGCCTGCCGTATCGTTTTGGCTTCGGTGTGAACGTTGCCAACCCAATCGAGCCTGATCTGACTGAGCCCATTGCCTTTATTCGGCTGTGTGCCGAGTTGGGAGTGAAGTTAGTGAACATCACGGCGGGTTCGCCGTACTACAATCCTCACATCCAACGGCCCGCCCTATATCCACCAAGCGACGGTTATCAGCCACCCGAAGACCCACTGGTTGGTGTGGCCAGGCAAATCCAAACCGTACGCTATCTCAGAGAGCGCGCGCCGCGTGGTTTGCTACTGGTCGGCTCGGCTTACACGTACTTGCAGGAATACCTACCCAACGTCGCGCAGGCGGTGGTCCGCGATGGTTGGGTCGACATAGTCGGCCTGGGACGAGCCATGCTCTCCTATCCGACGATGCTCGATGACGCGGTCCGCACCGGGCGGGTGAATCTGAGGCAGATTTGCAGGACTTTCAGCGATTGCACAACCGCGCCACGGCACGGTCTCGTCAGCGGCTGCTATCCTCTCGACCGCCACTATGCCGATCGGCCTGATGCGCGTCGACTCAAGGAACTCAAACGCGGCAACTGATGGAATCGTGACAGGCCTTTTCGGTGTGGCTGGGCCACTTGCCGAGCGGGTTGGTTTTTGGTTGCCAAGGCGAGCGAATCCCTATATTTGAACATTAACACATCAACATCTGAACTGAAAGGAACAACACACATATGGCTCAAACGGTGTTTCATCCCAGCGTCGAAGGCGCCCAGCATGGCTCGAAGTCACTGGCGGAGTTTCTAGACTACGCGAAGGCGGCGGGAGCCACTGGCAGCCAGCCGTCGAACTACATGCTCCAGGCAGGCAAGAGATTCAAGTCCGTCAAGGAAATCAAGGAGACATTTGAGCAGCGCCAGATGTCCTTGGATGGCATATCGTGTCATTGCATAACCTGGGTCCACACAACTGCGTGGACTAACAGTCCCACAGTTCGGCCTTTTATCCCCCCCGATATAGCAAAGGAATCCGCTTCGAAAGTCGAGAAGTGGGCTGAGGATTACATGTTCCGCCTGTTCGATCTGGCAGTGGAACTGGATGTCAAGGTGCTGCCGATGTTCTGGGGTGTGGCGTTCGGTTGGGAGTGCGCGACCGGCTATCCGTGGGGCTTTTGGAAGGGCGGCGACTATGACCTGATGGAGAAAGGCAAGGAGCGTTTCATCAAGAAGACGGCTGGCATCCGCGAGAAGGCGAACAGCCTGGGCATCTACCTCTGCCACGAAATCCATCCCGGCACTGGCGCAATGTGTGCCGACGACTTCAACATGCTCGTCAAGATATGTGATGGGGACAAGTGCATGGCTGTCAACGCCGATCCATCACACTGTTGGGAAGGCGAGAACTGGGAGACTCGGTTTCGCAAGGTTGCGGATCGTGTTTACGCCTGCCATGTTAAGAACCACGTGGTCCGACCCGGATACCAGCTCAGAATGATGGCGCCTGATTGGCCTGACCGCGCCATGCAGTTCGTCGACATTCCGTCCGGCGATCTCAACATGCTCCGTTACGCGGAGATGCTCATCAACATAGGCTACGCGAAGCGCTACTGCGAAGTGATGAAACGAAAAACGGCTCCCTTGATTGTCTAGGCCGAGAGCGCCTACCGCGACATCGATGCCACAAGCGCCAATGGCATTGCCTACGTCCGCGACAATCTCTGCTTCCCAGTGGCCGCTGGGAGTTTCGAGGACGGGATGGGCGCCTGAGTTGGATCGCCTCCGGGGAAACGGCTCTTTGGCACAGCATCATCAGGACCCCGCCGGGCCCGTGCGTCTGGCGGGGTCTTTCCGTTCCGCTGGAGTGCTGGGCAATCGCATGGCGCAGGTGTGATCGACTCACTTGCCACGCGAAGCGGTGTTCGTGATAGCCGCCTTGATGCGGGCGATCTCAACTTCGAGCTTGTTCGCCAGGTCTTTTGTGCCTGACGACCGAGCCACTGGCAATGCCTCCTGATACAAGGCGAGCTTGGCAACCATGTTCATCTCGTCCTGACTCAGAGTCTCATAGATTCGGAGTGAATCAGCACCGCGCTTCATCGCACCCAGCTTGCGCGCAAGCTCGAGCTGCAAATGCGTCCGCAGCCGCGGCGGCGGATCAAGCGCGAGCGCCCTTCCTAGAGCGTCGATGCTTGCCGCGCTCTTGCCGTTCTGGGCGTGCAGGCTGGCGAGTTTCTCTTCCAGGACCGCGCTCCTCGCGGTTGAATCGAGGTTTCGCACGCGGTCGATCAGTGAGCGGGTTGGCGTTCCTCCCGCCGCGGCGAGGTTCACCAGACGCAGTTCGGCCCATTCGGCCAATGGGCTGCTACGTGCGACCAGATAGTCCCGCCATTCCTGGGCGGAGCGCCGTTTAAGTCTGTACAACGGGTCTCCTACCACGGTCGTCTGCCACGAGAGGACCGGTTGAGCCACCATCGCGGCCTCGCCCAAAGTCCAACCTTCCGAAAGCCACCGCGACATGAAAACGCCCACGTCGATTGAGGCGTCCAGGTATGGTTCGAAGACGTAACCGATGGTGGCTGTCGCCCCTTTGTCCAGCAGCGCAGCCGCCCAGGTGGATGGGGCGCGCAGAGTCATCGCGCTGAACGAAAAGAGGTGGTAAGCGAAAGCGCCTGGCATGAAGTCGACAGCAGGCCGGCTGAACGGCCCAGATGGCGCCCCGTCATACCAGCCGGCGTAGAGTGCGATTTGAGGCATCGGGAACAGGATCGGAAACGTGCTTGCTTTGTCGTCCACAACGGGTCCGAAACCTTCCCTGCGTGCCACCTCGGCGGCGGTCCTAATCCACTCGTCCCCCCTCTTGTAAGGGCTGTCGCCGAGACCGCGCAAATCGAAGTAGGCCCGACCCCAAAGCCCGTCATTCTCGGCGGCTATCGCCTTGTCGACCAATCCCCGTGCGACCTGGGTGCTCGGCCCGTCCAGTCGCGCAACCATCAGAACGCCGTTCGTCGGATGCAGCAAGGCGGAGTTGGTCGCGCCAAAAAGGACGTTGCGGTATGGGCCGTGCAACCGGAGCTTCCGGACTGCTTGGGGCAGCAGCGTCAACTCGCTGTCCACCGACGCCTCCGTTCGCCGCTGTTGCGCCGGCAAACCAGCGGCGCTGGACGGAACAGTCGATTCGTCGTGCGCGATCCGCAACGGCACTCCGTAGCAGAGAACCAGGTAGCGGATTTTTGACAGCACCGGCAGCCATAGCACGAACCCGGGTCGCTCCGAGGTTGCAGGCAGAATCTCGCCGTGCAACGTGATCAAACCGAGTTCTTGAAGCTGGCGCAGGAGTGGCTCCGCGACTTGACCCTGGAACTCGGCGCGGCTGATCGTCTCGGAGCGCGGCATGCTCAAGCCGATCAGATGTTGCTCAGGCACGCCGCGGCACTTGGCGTAGTGTTCCGCCACTGAGCGCGAATCGACGCCGCCATTGACGTTGTATACCACGGCGACTTCCGCCCCGCCCGTGTCTCCCAATACGCATCCCTGCGGCGTGGCCAGCATCGCCAAAGCAAGAAATGCAAATGCCCATATGCAACAACTCATTGCGCCCCCAAACCCCGTGAACCTTCAGTTTTCAGTTTCAAACCGTCATACGCGAACTCGACACCGTCTGGCAGCTTGGCCTGGTCAACGTCGTGGTCGAAATCATGCGTCAAGTGAGTCAAGAACGTGCGCCCAGCCCCGATGTCGCGCGCCGTGTCGAGCGCTTCCGCCAATGACATATGGGTCGGGTGCGGCGTCAACCGAAGCGCATCGAGTACGGCAACCTCCACGCCCCTGACCTGGCGACGGACGGCCTCCGGCACCTTCTTGCAATCGCTCAGGTATGCCAGCCTGCGGCGTCCCCCCTGGACGAATAGAAAACCCAGGGTTGTCCACCGGCCGTGCGGGAGCGGCAATGGCACGATCTCGAGATCACCGATCAAGAACGGTTCCTCTATCAGATGCGGCTCGGGTTTCAGATAACCGGTCGGGATGCGATCGCCGTTGAAAGCGTACTGGAAAACTCGGCGCAGGTCGGTCATGGTATCCGGCGACGCGTAGATCGGGAGTGGCCCGTTGCGCAGGTCGCAGAACCTGCGGCAATCGTCCAGCCCCATGATATGGTCAGCATGCGCGTGCGTGATCAGAACCGCATCGAGCCAGCGAATGCTCTCCCGCAGCATTTGCAGCCTGAACTCAGGTACGGTGTCCACAACCAGAGCCGTCGCGCTGGTGGCGACGTGAATAGACGCGCGCGTCCGGTGATTCTTCGGGTTGGCCAGGAACGAAGCCGGGTACTCCTTGCCGATTATCGGCACACCCTGCGATGTTCCAGAACCCAGAACTGTCATCGAGAATGTCATGTGCGCGCGCCAGTCGGTGGCCAACCGCGAATTTTCTTTTGCGCCAACATAGCACAAACGCCACAGTGACCGCGAACGAAAATAACCCGTGCTCACTACTCTGCGCATACGCAACCTCGCACTTGTCGCCGACCTCACACTCGAACTGCCCGCCGGCTTCGTGGCGATCACTGGTGAGACGGGCGCGGGCAAGTCCATAATCATCGGCGCGCTTAACCTCATTCTGGGCGAACGAGCCGACCGCGCCCTGATCCGGTCCGGCGAGGAAACCTGTTCCGTCGAAGCTGTGTTCGAACCGGGCTCGGCCACCAGGCGGATACGCCCGCTGCTCGGCGCGCACGGCTTGGAGACCGGCGACTCCGATCAACTTTTGCTCAAACGCGTTTTCGGCGCCACGGGCGTCAACCGCCAGTATGTCAATGGTTCGCCCACGACTCTCCAATCCCTCGCGGCTATTGGCGAGTGGCTCGTCGATGTCCATGGCCCCCACGACCACCAGTCGCTTCTGCATCCCTCACGTCAGCTGGCCATCCTCGATGCCTTCGGCGATCATGCTCGCGAACTGGCAGCCTGTGCCGATGCAGTCGGCCGGCTGCAAGCAATCGAATCCAAGATCGCCTCACTCATAGTCGACGACCAGACCTACGCCCAACAGTTGGACCTCCTCCGATTCCAGGTCCGCGAGATAGCCGACGCCCAACTACAACCTGGCGAAGAGGAGGAGATCGCCGAGTCGTACCAGCGCGCGCGGAACGCCTCTCGCCTCGTTCAGGTCGGGCAAGCCGCGCTTGGCATGCTCTGCGAAAACGAGACCGCGATTACAGCTCAAGCCGGCTCGATCAGCCGCCTGGTCCAGGAACTCAAGCGCCTTGATCCGGGTTCGCAACCACTGGTCGAAACGCACGAGCAACTGACTGCTTCCATCCGCGAGCTGCAGAACTTTCTTCGCCGTTATGTCGAGAAGATCGAGCTTGACCCATCACGACTCGCTTCTCTCGAAGAGCGGCTCAACATTATCCAAACCCTGAAACGCAAGTACGGCAATAGCATTGAGCACATTCTCAAGACCGGTGAAGAATGCAGTCAGCGCCTTGCCCTCCTTGAGGGACGGCAGACGGAGTTAGCCCATCTGAGACTGGAGCAAAGAAAGACCTTGGACGTCCTCTGGCAACTGAGTCTTGAGCTTTCGGCCAAACGCCGGCGTCTGATCCCCCGACTGACCGCCGCAGTGTCGCGTGAACTCGCCGGCCTCGGATTCCGCCTGAGCAAGTTCGAGATTGACGTCGAAAGTGCCCAACGCACCGATGCGACCGAGAACGAGACGGAGACAGTTAAGACCGGCGTGAGACCTTCCGCAATTGGCATCGATACGGTTGAGTTTCAGTTCGCGCCAAACCCAGGCGAGCTTCGGCGGCCGCTGCGCGCGATCGCCTCTTCTGGCGAAATGGCGCGCGTCATGTTGGCGCTCAAGACCGTCCTGGCTGCTCACGACGACATCCCGGTTCTGGTGTTCGACGAAGTTGACGCAAATATTGGCGGGGAGACGGCAAATGAAGTTGGAGACAAGTTGTGCGCTCTTGCCGCCAATCGCCAAGTGTTCTGCATAACTCACCTGCCGCAGGTTGCGGCCAGGGCGACATCACATTTCGTCGTCACGAAGGAGACTCGCGGAGGTCGAACCATATCAACGATGCGGCGCCTCGATGGGGAAGAGCGGTTGACGGAGTTGGCCCGGATGCTGGGTGGGCAGAGCGGGGCTGCGCGACGGCATGCGGCTGCTCTGGTTGAGGGCGGCAAGAAAGACAGGCGATGTTGAAGTGGCGATCGCAGCCTCGACGGAGCTAGACCCAGAGTTCGAGCTCTTGCCGAGCCGACCGTCGCCACCCGACTTCGCATCGAGTTGACCGTCTATTCGACTCTCGAAGTCCGAAACGCCGCTAAACGAACGATCTAAGCACGGCCAGAACGTATTGGAACCTGGATCGACCACCCGGCCCACTGTCTTCGACGGTGACCGTTGACCGGATTACTTCCGCCGTCTCGGTTCCAAGTGTCCCCTCACGTCGCAAACGTCCGTTCCATTCCTCGACCAACGCGTGAACAAGCTCCAGTTCGCCCCGGTCAAGCCAGATGCCGCCGCATGCCGGGCACTTGTCGAGTATCACGCCGGAGCTGGAAGCGTAGTTGAAGGGCACTAGCTTTTGCTCGCGGCACTTAGGACAGCGCAACCGCTCCCTTCCCCCGCCGCTTGTGCGGAAGAGCTTTTTGTTGAGACGGTCCACGGTGGCAATCTGGTCGCTCGTGAACTTGCGCTCGACCGTTTGCACGATCTGCCGCAGCTCGTCGGCGTCAAGCCATTCCCCCTCGCAGACGGGGCAAGTTTCGATTTCTACGCCTTCGTACTCGATTGTACGCAAGTGAGCGGTGCACCTTGGACACGTGTACATGGTAGTTGGCTGTTTGACGGGGAGGCATTGTGTGGTGGTCCCGCGCTGGCCGCAAGCCTGTAAGCGAGTTGTCGCTGGAGCAACTCAGCATGAAGAGGCAGGCCGCGGCTCGCTCTGAGCGCCGCATTCTGGCGTGAC
>JAXDCU010000133.1:0-6438 GCA_034677645.1 Verrucomicrobiia bacterium | reverse complement strand
GACCGATTCGATTTCGCCGTAGAGCTTGCGCTGCCAGGTCTGAAGGCGCTGCCGATCAAGGAGGCTGAACGCAGCGTGCTTGACCGCGGCGGTGATGGTCACGTTCTCAGCATTGAGCATCTCCACGAGCCAATCCTGCAAGCGGGTCATTGCGATCTCCCGTCCCCCGAGCTTGTCCTTGAGCTGCGCCCGGACCTCCGAGGATTCAACCAGCGCGAAGCTGTCGCTGTGCGCGGCGTTGCGCACCACGACGTAACCGGACTGCTTGCCGAACTGGTCGGCGAGCCGCTGCACCTGGTCCACGCTGTCGGCCTCGTGATTCACTGGCATGACGAGCGTGAGTTGCGCACCCATCGCCGCGAGAACGGCGGGCAGGTCTATCTCGGCAAAGTATTCAATGAACAGGTCAGTCGAAGCCGCCCGGCAATCCATGACGACGAGTTGCGATTTCTCCAGCGCCGCAAAGATGCCGTCGAGTTCGCGGCGGTTGTCCAGGTCGAGAAACCGCGCGTCGGGATGAAACCGCTTTAACGTCGAGTTCTCGTTGTCCGAGTCAATCGCGACGTGCGCGATGCCTTTGTCCTTGAGGAACTGGACAAAGTTCACGGCAAAGAAGCTTTTGCCGACACCGCCTTTGCCGTTGAGGATCAAATCGAGTCGTTTCATGTGGTTTGAGGTTTGAGCATCCGCACTTGGGCGATTCGTGGCCCGCGCGGGCGCGGCTGTTGGGAGTCCTCGCTGCTGACATTGGCCGGTGGTTCGGCGGCTGGGAGCGCGTCCGGTGGCTGCGGTTGGACGGCGTCAGGGCTGGACACGGCGGGGACAACGGGCCGCTTGCGCCCGGGACGCCGGCGCGGA
The DNA here is from genome assembly GCA_034677645.1 of Verrucomicrobiia bacterium. Classification (GTDB taxonomy): domain Bacteria; phylum Verrucomicrobiota; class Verrucomicrobiia; order Limisphaerales; family J093; genus JAAYVR01. Next base: position 5,580 of record JAXDCU010000133.1, on the reverse strand, counting down.
CGAACGATTTCGCCCAGCACCTCATGACAGAACACGGCGACGGCGGTTTTACTCGTCGGCAGGCAATGCTGGGTGAGTAATTCGGCAATCGCGCGATACGACGCGCGCTTCTGCCGGAGTTCGGCGATGACTTCCTTGGCCGGGATCAGGTCCTGGAATTTCTCGGGACGGCGCGGCGTAAACTCAGCGACCGCCTGCCGGACACTGGCTGGATTAAACGAGGCCATACGTGGGAATGAACTGGATGTGAACGGGGAATTCAGTGGGCGGCGAGACGGACAGATGGATGTGTCGGGGCGGTTGCGGCATGGTCGCGCCCAGTCTGTGGACACTCGCGGCCACGGTTGTAATCACGGACGCGGACTTTTCGCGGTCGTGGACTGAACGCGGACAGTTCGAGGCTGCTCCCACCGCCTGTTCACGGATGGCCGCAGCCGAGGTTACTCCGCGACTCAGGACAATTCGCTGCCGCGACTGCGGGCGCGGACAGAACGCAACTGCGGACTGCTCGCGTTTTGGGTTCTTGCGCGACTGCGCCCCGACCGTGGCCGAATCGGGTTCGCGGACAGGCCATTGCCGTGGCCGCTGCGCGCTGCTGTTGCGCGGCTGTTCCGTGGGCGCTCCGAGACTCATTCGCGGACGCAGAATCCTTGTGGCAACAAGGGGTAAGGCTTGTCCTGTCTTAATCATGATGAGAAACGCACGGCCTCTGTTGCTGGCTGAGTTCGCCGCGCCACTGCTCTAGTTGAGCGGTCACGGCCTGAATGCGGGTGATTTGCTCGATGCTCACCACCTTGGCCCGATCTCCTACATGAGCGCCGAGTCGTGTCTCGGGCAATTCAACGATGAGGTTCGCGGCGTTGCGGTTGATGTGTTCGCCAAACCGTTTCAGAACTTGGATGGCGGTTCGGATTTGAGCGGTCGTCGGTGCGTGCATAATCAGATATGGATTCCGCGCGAGGGTCTGCGAGCGAGTTCGGCTCGAAGACTGTGCCGGCGCTTGGGCAACCATTCCGCGCGTTGGACTTCCTCCGGGCGGACGGGATGTGCCCAGGGTTCACTGAAACCGACGCGAGCTGCGGCTTCCTCGGCGGCGAGCTTCGTGGGTGCTTCAACTACCGTCCGAAGCGGATCGCCCACCAAGCGGGCGTATTCCCGGTCCGTGTGGTAGATGCCCCAGAGTTGGTTGCCAGCCGCTACAGTCGTTCTCGTGCTCACACAAACAGTTCAGCACATGGCGCGAGACGGCAGATGTAGCAGCGACACAAAGTGCGCATGCAGTCCGCGTGACTTCCAACACGCGGTTGGCAAACGGACAAAGAAGTCCTGCGTCCTTTTTCAGATTCGTTCGTCTTTTCGTCTTTAATGCTGAAAGGGACTGCGAAGACATGTAGTCCGGAACACAATCAAGACCGATGAAGACACAAGAATTCGCGAACGACACAGTGAAACAGACCGTCCGCCAACGCTACGGACGGATTGCGGAAGATGGTGGAAGCTGCGGCTGCGCGCCGACTTGTTGCAGTCCGACAGGAACGGATAAGAAGGACAGGCACGATGCGGGCGCAGTATCGCAGGGGCTGGGTTACTCTGCCGAGGAAACCAGTGCTGTTCCCGATGGATCAAATCTGGGATTGGGCTGCGGTAATCCGCAGGCTATCGCGGCGCTGAAGTCAGGCGAAACCGTGCTTGATCTTGGCAGTGGTGCGGGCTTCGACTCATTCCTCGCCGCCCGCGCCGTTGGGCCGACTGGCCGCGTCATCGGCGTGGACATGACGCCGGAGATGGTTTCCAAGGCGCGGAAGAACCAGGCGAACGGCAGTTACGAGAACGTCGAGTTCCGCATCGGCGAAATCGAGAGCTTGCCGGTTGCTGATGCGACGGTGGATGTCATCATCTCGAATTGCGTCATCAATCTCTCGCCGGACAAGCCGCGCGTGTTCCGTGAGGCGTTCCGCGTGCTGAAGCCAGGCGGGCGGATCGCGGTTTCCGACATCGTAGCACTCGCGCCGATCCCGGAAGAACTGTGCAAGGATTGGGAGCTTTACACCGGCTGCGTCACCGGCGCGTCACTCGTGGATGATCTCAAGGCCATGCTTAAGGAAGCGGGATTCGCCGACATTCGGATCGTGCGTAAAGGTGACAGCCGTGAGATTATCGGCGGGTGGTTTCCGGGTCGGAAGGCGGAGGCCTATGTTGCATCCGCCAGCATCGAAGCCGTTAAGCCCGTAACCCACTGATGAACGCAACGCTGGAACATATCTGGCATGAATTCGCCGAGAAGCTGGGGCAGTTCATCCGTTCGCGGGTGTCTGACCCGGCGACGGCGGAGGACATCCGGCAGGATGTCTTCGTGAAGATTCAGAAACGGCTGGGCCAACTCCAAGACCCGGCGAAGCTTCAAGGTTGGATTTACCTCATTGCCCGCAACGCCATCATTGACCACTACCGCATGCGCAAGGAAACGGTGGAAGTGCCGGACGGGCTGCCGGTCGAACCAGACATCGACAACGGCGAAGTAGAAGAACTCAAAGGCGCGTTCCGGCGGATGATTTACAGCCTGCCCGACCAGTATCGCGAAGCCGTGGTGTTAACCGAGTTCGATGGATTGACGCAGCAGCAACTCGCCACTCGCCTGGGCATTTCCCTGTCCGGCGCGAAATCACGCGTGCAACGGGGGCGTGCGCAGTTGAAGCAGATGCTCGACGAGTGCTGCACCTTTGAGTTCGACCGGCGCGGCAAAGTCATCGGTTGTGAACCGCGAGGGCAGACTGGCTGTGCGGAGTGCTCCACCCCTTCTGTTGGCCCGCCAACTTCAGCGAAGCCTGCGGATCACGATCCTGGTCGTTGACCGGTCATATTGGGGCGACAATGGAAGTCGGGAGAAACTGGGGGTTGACACTGTTAGCCACTTTGCTAAATTCCTACTCGTGATGGCAAGTAAACCGTCAGTCGCGCAGTTCAAAGCACAGGCGCAGGTGTTCAAGGCGTTGGCCCATCCGGGTCGTCTGCTCATGCTGGACGAATTGTCACGGGGCGAACGGTGCGTGTGCGAATTGGCCGCATTGGTCGGGTCGGAAATGCCCACCGTTTCCCGACATCTGTCCCAACTCAAGCACGCCGGCATCGTGGACGACGATAAGCGCGGCGCTCAAGTGTTTTACCGGTTGGTGACGCCGTGCGTCATGAACTTCTTCCAGTGCGTGGCTTCGGTGCGTGAGAAGACCCGTGGGTAGAGACGTGGGCGGAATCCCTTTTTTTGAGCGTGAACTTGCTGGATTAGCTAAATGTCGAAGAAGCGTAGGATTATCGAACCATGAATGGCGCGTGTGAAGCCGATGTTGGGAATGCGAACTGGAGCCGGGAACTGAAGATTTTCGGCGGGTTCGCGGCTGTCTTTGTCTTGCTGTTCTTCCTGCCGGTGGGCGTGCCTCGTTTCGACAACGCGCTCAAGGAAGGGCTGGAACTGACCAAGTGGTATGCACAGGAGCACGTTCTGCTTTGCCTGATCCCGGCACTGTTCATCGCGGGGGGAATCAGCGCCTTCGTCAACCAGGCTTCGGTCATGCGCTACCTCGGGCCAAGGGCAAACAAGGCGCTGGCCTACGGGGTGGCCTCGGTGTCCGGGACGATCCTGGCGGTGTGCTCCTGCACCGTGCTGCCACTGTTTGGCGGCATCTGGATGCGTGGGGCTGGTCTCGGACCCGCGACGGCGTTCCTCTACTCCGGCCCGGCCATCAACGTGCTGGCCATCGTGATGACGGCGCGGATTCTGGGCATGGAACTGGGCACGGCACGGGCGATTGGCGCAGTGGTATTCAGCGTCATCGTCGGCATGGCGATGCACTTCGTGTTCCGACACGAAGAACTGGCCAAGGCAGTAGCGGCGTCGGAGATGCCCGAGGTGGAGGTCAAACGTCCGCTTTGGCAGAACGTGCTGTTTTTCGCCTCGATGGTGGGCGTGCTAGTGTTTGCGAATTGGAGCAAACCAGCGGAAACGACCGGCCTCTGGGCTGGACTTTACGCGTGGAAATGGCCCGTGGCGGCAGCATTCGCTGCCGGGCTGGCGCTGGCGCTGGGACTCTGGTTTGGGTTCAAGTGGGGAGGGTTGGCGCTCGCAGCGCTGCCCGTGGCGGTTCTGAGTATTGCCTTTCCCCGTCAACCACTGATTCCGTTCATCGTTGGGTGTGCAGGGTTGGCCGTGCTTTGTGCGCGAACGCCCGGCGAGGGCCGTGAATGGCTGGACGCGACGTGGACGCTGGGCAAACAGATCTTCCCCCTGCTCATCGGCGGCGTGCTCGTCTCCGGAATGCTGCTGGGACGACCGGGCCAGGAAGGGTTTATCCCCTCGGCGTGGGTGAGCCAATCGGTGGGAGGCAATTCATTCGTGGCGAATTTCGTTTCGTCAGTTGTCGGCGCCTTCATGTATTTCGCCACGCTGACGGAGGTGCCGATTCTTCAGGGCCTAATGGGCTCCGGCATGGGCAAAGGCCCAGCGCTGGCACTGCTGCTGGCCGGCCCGGCGCTCTCGCTGCCCAGCATGCTGGTGCTCCGCAGCATCATGGGCACAAAAAAGACGGTGGTGTATGTGTCGCTGGTCATTGTGATGGCCACCCTGACCGGACTGGTTTACGGAGCGTTGTTTTAACCTCGAACCAAAGGAATCAAATCATGCAAATCCTCGTTATTGGACCCGGTTGCTCGAAGTGCAAGACACTGGCGCAATTCACCGAACAGGCCGTCAAAGAACTCGGCGTCGCGGCCGAGATCAACAAGGTCACAGACCTGAAACAAATCATGGCGCTGGGGGTGATGATGACGCCCGCGCTGGCCGTGAACGGCACCATCAAGGTCGCTGGCCGCGTGCCGTCCGTGGACGACATCAAGAAGCTGCTCGTTTAACGGTTGCCACCTGGCGGGCCTTGGAAGTTGGCCATGACGATCCCAAACCACAGCACAGATGTCGCCGTCCTCGGCGGGGGGCCGGGAGGATATGTGGCTGCCCTGGTTGCGGCCCAGCGAGGGGCGCGGGTGGTTCTGATCGAGAAGGAGCGGGTTGGCGGAACGTGTCTCAACGTGGGCTGCATTCCGACAAAGGTACTGACGACGGCCACCGGGCTGCTGTTGCAGGCGAAGCGGGCCGGGGATTTTGGGCTTTCGATTCCACAGGCCGCGGCGGATCTGCCGGCCTTGATGGCTTACAAGCGGAAGACGGTGGAACAGCTAGTCGGTGGCGTGGAACAGTTGTTGAAGGCGCGCAGAGTTGCGCTCTTCCACGGTGAGGCACAGATCATCAAGCCGGACACACTATCAATTGATGATGGCAAGGGAGGCCGACAGGAAACTTCGGCGCAGACGATTATTCTTGCGCCAGGCTCGGTCACCGCCGCGCCACCCATACCGGGAAGCAATCTTCCGGGCGTGGTCACGAGCACCGGAGCGCTGGACATTGAGTCGGTGCCCGCCCGGTTGGTGGTGGTCGGAGGTGGAGTGATCGGGCTGGAGTTCGCGTGCATTTACGAGGCGCTGGGCAGCCAAGTGAGCGTGCTGGAGATGACGCCAGCGATTCTCCCCGGCGCG